>NZ_JACEFB010000012.1 GCF_013694095.1 Thermogemmata fonticola
TTGCCCTTCTACCCTCTACCGTCGTTTGTTCCCCGGATTGGGTGTGATATGATGGAAGGTTGAGCGAATAACGGGGATAGAAGTGGTTTGTTCGGCGGAGTGCATCGCCCATGTTCTTGACCATCCTGCGTTGCGTCGGCGAAGCGGTGGGACACAAAGGTCTGGCCGCCCTGGCCGCCTCGGCTATTCCCCTTGGCGGGTTCCTCTACGAAATTGCCGAGGATGCGTTGGAACGCTACCGTCGCCGCCGCCAGATGGAACAATTCCGGGAAGATTTGCAGGCCCTGGTCCAGGCCGAGATGGCCGAGATCCGCCAGCAAGCCCAGCAGATCGCCGCTGAAGTTGTTCCTCCCGGCACCCCGTCCCAGCAGCAGAAGCAACTGGAGCTGTACCTGACGATGGTGCCGTTGGCCGCCCGGCAGACTTTTCGCCGTCCGGAAGACCCCCAGGGCCGCAGTGTGCCCGCTCATCTCGATCTGAGTCGGCCCGAAAACTTTGTTCAGATTTTGCCGCCGCGATCGCCCCGGTTTGAGATCGGTCAGCGTGTGCCTCATGCGCCGCAGTGGGAGTTGGTTCAGCCGTTGGGGTTAGGCGGCTTCGGTGAAGTTTGGCTGGCACGGCACACGTTTTTGGGGGAGCAGCGGGCGTTCAAGTTTTGTTTGGAGCCGCGGTATCAGGAACGTCTGCTGCGGTATGAGGGGGAGGTGGTGCGGCGGGTGATGGGGATGAAGGATCGTTTTCCGGCGGATCGGCACGGGATAGTGTGGTTGTTGGATGCGTATTTGGAGGGGGAGACGCCGTGGCTGGCATATGAGTATGTCGAGGGCGGGGATTTGGCGGCGGTAATTCGGAAAATGGCGGAATTGGAACCACGCCAGCGGGGACGGTGGGCGATGGAGTATCTTCAAGCTCTAGCACGGATTGTGGGTGAGTTTCATGCGTTGGAGCCGCCGATTGTACATCGGGACCTGAAGCCGGCGAACGTTCTTTTGCGTCGTACTGCGAAGGGTGTGGTGTTGCGGGTGACGGATTTTGGGATCAGTCAGTTGGCGGCGGAGCATGCGGTGGGGCAGACGCGGGTGCAGAGTCGTTGGGTGACGCAGTGCAGTTTGGTGCGGGGGGCGTACACGCCGTTGTATGCGTCGCCGCAGCAGCGGCGGGGGGAGAGGGCGGACCCGCGGGATGATGTGTACAGTTTGGGGGTGATCGGTTGGCAGATGTTGTATGGGGATACCACGGCGGAGCGTCCGACGGCGCGGACGTTGCGTCGGGTGGCGGAGCAGTGTCGGTTGCCGTCTGGGGTTCTTGAGGTGTTGGAGCGGAGTTGGGAGGATGAGGCGGGGGAGCGTCCGGCGGGTGGTCGAGAGTTGTGGCGGCAGTTGCGCGAAGCGTTGGGGTCGGCTCGCGTTTCAGAAACCAGGGTTTTGCCTTCGCCTCCGGTTTTTCGGGGTCAACTTGTTCACAAGCTGGAGGGGCACAGGGATGTGGTGTGGCGTGTGGCGGTGAGTGGTGATGGTGGGGTGGTGGTGTCGGGGGATCTTTATCAGGTGTTGGTGTGGGATGGGGTGAGTGGTCAGTTGCGGCATCGGCTGGAGGGGCACGAGGGTTGGGTGAAGTGTGTTTCCGTGAGTGGTGATGGTGGTGTGGTGGTGTCGGGGGGTAGGGATGGTCAGGTGTTGGTGTGGGATGGTGTGAGTGGTCAGTTGCGGCATCGGCTGGAGGGGCACAGGGATAGGGTGTGGTGTGTTTCCGTGAGTGGGGATGGTGGGGTGGTGGTGTCGGGGGGTTTTGATGGTCAGGTGCTGGTGTGGAAGTGAGGATGAGGAAAAAGTGGCAGCCCGTTGCAGGGGAGGGTGGCGCTGTGTAGGAAGTCAAGAGACGCAGAACCAGAACCTGAAACAGGGGGAGGAGCCATGCAGGCGGGAAGTCTCTGGTGGGGGGGAGTGGCGGCGGGAATGGTGCTCCTGGCGGCGTGGGTGGGGCAGGAGAAAGGGACAGGGGCGGCCGGACGGATGGAAGCCGCAGCACGCGCTTGGCTGGAGTCGCTCAATGCCGAGCAGAAGTCGCGGGCCGTTTTCGGCTTTGACGATCCCCACCGCCTGCGTTGGTTCTTCACTCCGCAGCAGGACAAAGAGCGGCGCTACACCCGCAAGGGCCTGCCTCTGGAGGAAATGACCGCCGAGCAGAAGGCAGCCGCCCTGCGCTTGCTGCGAGCAGGACTCTCGGAGCGGGGGTATCAGCAGGCTCTGGAGATTTTGCAACGGGAAGGGTTGTTGGCGGAGCTAGAAGGCCCGAAGGGGGCGATGGTGCGCAATCCGGGGTGGTATTTTGTGAGTATATTCGGGTCGCCATCGGGGAGCAGCCGCTGGGGTTGGCGCTTCGAGGGGCATCATCTATCCGTGAATTACACTCTCGACCGGGGAGAGGTCATCTCGGCGACGCCGCTATTGTTCGGAGCCAATCCGGCGGAGATCAAAGCTGGCTCGCGGAAGGGGCACCGGGTGATGCCGGAGGTGGAGGATCACGTCCGGGCGTTGATCCGCTCGCTGAGTGCCGAGCAAGTCCAGCGGGCCAAACAGGAGAAGCATTTCCCGGAGATCGCCGAGGGTCGAGCGCAGGCAGGGGTGGGTCCGCCGGTCGGCTTGCGGGGCAGCGAATTGACCGCCGAGCAGCAGCGGATTCTGGCCGACCTGTTGCAAGCCTACGCCGGCCGCCTGCCGGAGGATGTCGCCCGTCAGGAAGAGAAGCGGTGGCGCAGCGCCGGCTGGGAACGCATCACCTTCGCCTACTCCGGTAGCGTGGAACCTGGCCAGCCTTACACCTATCGAGTTCAAGGTCCCGATTTTGTCGTGGAGTTTCTCAACGTGCAAGCAGATAGTGCCCGCAATCCTGCCAATCACATCCACAGCGCCTGGCGACACTTGCCGGCGGACTTTGGTCTGAGCCGCTGAGGGGAAACTCAGGGACGGAGGCGTTGCGGCTGCCAGGGGACCAGATGGACGCGGCTGTCGCCTCCCGCGGCGGCAAGCATTGGCTCTGCACCGACAGTGAAGCCGAGGGCGTAAAGGACATCCTTGCTCTCCGCGACGACGCCGAGGCATTCCCGCTGTTTCAGATCATAGACGCGCACCTTGCGGTCTTCTCCCGCGGCGAGCAGATGCCGTCCGTCCGGGCTGAAAGCGACGGCGAAGAGCGGCCCCTTGGCCTCGGTGAAGGTGGCCACGCACTGGCCGGTCTCGACATTCCACAGCCGCAGTCGCTTGTCATGACAGGCGGTCGCCAGCAGTGACGATTGGGGAGCGAAGCGGCAGCGGTACACGTAGTTGTCATGCTGGAGGACATGGCGGAGTTGGCCGCTGGCCGGACTCCAGATACGGACGGTGTGATCCGCGGAGGCGGAGGCCAGCCAGCGCCCATCGGAGGAGAAGGCCAAGCCGTAGAGGGCGTCGCCGTGCCCTTCCAGGGTCCGTAGGCATTGGCCATTCGCCAGGGACCAGAGGCGGCAGACGGGGTCATGCTCCCCTCCCCCCGCAGCGAGAAGCTGCCCATCGCCGGACAGCCCTAGGGCATACACCGGATCGTTGTGGCTTTTCCATTGGCGGAGGACACGGCCCGTGGTCGGATCGAAGCGGTGGAGCCGCCCCCCGCCGTCACATGCCAGAATGTGCCCGCTCGCTGTGTCAACTACCGCATCGTAAAAGGCATCCTCGCCCCGCAGCCGGTGCCGCAGCTTCCCCTCTGGCCAGTCCCAGATGCGGATCGTTGCATCTTCGGAGACACTGGCCAGCCAGCGCCCTTGCGGTTCGCTCACCAGAGCATAGATGTTATCGCTGTGGCCTTCCAGCCGCCGCGGGACCGCTTCCGCCCCTCGAACGGCCTCCCACAACCCCGTTACCGCCAGACCTACACCGCTGGCTAACCCCAGAACATACTCCCGCCGGCTCGGCCAGCTCTCCCGACCGCGGCAGGGCCGTTCGGATCGACTCACGGATGACGACTCCTGACGAAGAAAAGGAAGCGATGCGATCAGAGAAGGTCATTCCCGGCTCAACAAAGGCCGCAGACGCACATAGACCTGTGTCCCCGCTGGAGGCGCACGGGACAAATCGAACTTGACCAGCGGTTTGGGGTCGTAGATCGGATAGCGATTGTCCGCAATGATGCCTCCCGCGCAATCACAGGGGCAGGCGATGCATCCCGTGCCGGACTTATGAATCGCCCCGCTGCCGTGGAACACGAAGTGCGGCGTCCAGGGCTTCTCCGTCGGCTTGCCGTCTACCACCACCCGTTCCACCACAAAGTCTTGGTAGGGCCGCTCCACCCACTTGCCGTTCTGCTGCCAGAAGATGGAAATATGCACCGGGTCCCCTTGCAGGTAATCCTCCGGCTTGGTATCGGGACGCAACCCGCTGCGCCGCCGACCTTCCTGGATGCTGTAATGCACTCGCGGTTTGCATCCCAGCTCCAGGAGCGCCTTGTGCACCTCTTCCGTCGGCACATCGACCAGAAAGACGAAATACGAGGCCATCTTGGCATCACCGCCTGCCGCCTTAGCACAGCCCACAAACGCCTGCACCCGCTCCCCGAACTCATCAATGCACGGCAAGCCCTTCGGATGCTGCACCCTCGCGGATAGGATCACTTCGCCGCGCTCTTTGTCCACCACCACCGTCCCCGGCACCGGCAGCTTGGGACCTTGGCCCTCCGCCCCGCGCAGCCCGCTGCATACCGCCACCCCCAAACCTAGCAACAAACCGGTGACGAAGCGCTTCCTCATCGCCACTCCCTCTCGACTTGCCATAGGACTGCCTTACCACACGCGCTACTTCCCCGTGACGTTTGACTATTAGACGTTCATCCCCGCCGGATTATTCATCCGCGCCTCGGTTCGCCATCCCAGGATCATTTCCCGCCGCCCACCCCGCTTTACCCCGCCGGGGTCGTCTGGACTTTCAACCCGGAACATGCCTGGGCATAGTGCTCGAAAAGCGACTCGAAGACCAGCGGCAGCGGTACCCGGCGATCCAGATGCTCGTAGGCTTGCAGCGTCCGTTCCTGCCAGTCCAGGATTTGCTCGACTCCAAAGCGTAGCCCCAACGTCTGCTGGCGCTGCTCTTCCGGGCTACTTCCGCTCCCGCCGATGACCCCCCAACGCAGCCCCTCCCGCAACCCTTCCAAAAGCACGTCCAGCACCAACTCCGCCCGTTCCCGTTGCGCCGCGGACTCCTTCCCAGCTCCTTCCGCATACTCCAGGCAGCGCTTGACCCAACCCTCCACCTCGACCTGTCCTTGGAATAAACGGCTGAGCAGCTCTTCGCGCAGCTCCCACAGTCCCCCCCTGGCAATTGCCAGCGCCCGCGAGGCACTCCCCCGGCACCACCGCAAGGCCGCCTCCCGGACCGCCTCGTCCTCCACCCCGTGCTCTGTCAGAATCGCCGCCACATCCTCTCGCCCCAAGGGCCGTAAACTCACCTGCTGACACCGCGACCGGATCGTCGGCAGCAGCCGCTCCCAACTCGACGCCACCAGCAAAATGACCACCCCCGCTGGCGGCTCCTCCAATGTCTTCAAAAAAGCGTTGGCTGACTCCGCGTTCATCTCCTCCGCATCCTCGACGATTCCGACGACCCATCCCCCCCGCAGCGGCTTGCGCCACAAAGCCGCGCAAAACTCCCGCATCTGCTCCACTGGCAGACTGTGCTTTCCTTCCGGCGTCCGCACGACATGCACGTCAGGATGCGTTTCCGCCAGGACCTGCAAGCAACTGGGGCACCGGTCGCACGCCGCCAGCTCTGCCGCCCGCCGTTCGCACATCAGCCCTTTGGCCAGCTCCCGCGCAAAAAGACGCTTGCCAATCCCCGCCGGACCGGTGAGCGCATAGGCATGGCCCCACCGGCCGCTCCGCCAATAGCGCAGCACCTGCTCCCGCGCCGCCTCCTGTCCTCGTATCGCCGCCCAACTCATCACCTCTATGACTAGGAAAGACCCCTGCATCCCACCAGAGCTTTCCTAGATTAGCGCGGCACTTTCCACACCCGCACCGCCTTGTCCTCACCCCCCGACACCACCACACCACCATCAGCACTCACGGAAACACCAGACACCCCACCCTCGTGCCCCTCCAGCCGATGCCGCAACTGACCACTCACACCATCCCACACCAACACCTGACCATCACCACCCCCCGACACCACCACCCCACCATCACCACTCACGGAAACACGCCGCACCCCACCCTCGTGCCCCTCCAGCCGATGCCGCAACTGACCACGTACTCCATCCCACACCAACACCTGACCATCCCCACCCCCCGACACCACCACCTTACCATCACTACTCACGGAGACACCATGCACCACACCCTTGTGCTCCGCCAGCCGATGCCGTAACTCCCCACTCTTCCCATCCCACACCAACACCTGACCATCACGACCTACCGACACCACCACACCACCATCCCCACTCACAGATACACCCCACACCTCACCCTTGTGCCCCTCCAGCCGATGCCGCAACTTCCCACTCTTCCCATCCCACACCAACACCTGACCATCATCACCCCCTGACACCACCACTCCACCATCCCCACTCACGGAAACACCTCGCACCCAGTCCTTGTGTCCCTCCAGCGTGCATAATAACTCCGGTTCCTTCATATTCAAATCAGGCTCTCCCTCTTGCTTGTCATTTTGTGCTAAATCCGAGTGTTTATTTGTTGCTGACTTTAAGTCATTCGTGTCTAAATTGTGATCTTCTTCCTTTTCAGTATTTTGATTAGTCACTTGTTCCATTTCTGACTTTATCAAGCTCTTAGTCCACCACCATCCACCTGCAACAAGACTAAGCCATGCTATTATCATGATTAGTAACGCTACTGATACTGCCTCAATAACATAGGGTCGTGCCCGTTCCCACATCCATAACTTATTACTTCCACTTGCTGACACTTCCCACACACCCTCACCCTCGTAGTTCCTCAAATGGAATGAAACCCACTGCACTGTCGTTGTCTGACCTTGGACCAGTCTTGCCACCTGAAACGCCGAGTACCAATACTTGATATTTTTCCAAACAAGGAACAATAGACAAATAAGTGCAGGTAAACCCCATACCCCAAGACCAAAATAACCAAATCCATACCCCAAAAACCACCGCAATATATTAATCGCTAAAAATAAAATTGAGAATATAAGAATAAAAAAGATAGATATAAAACCAGATATCATTGCAAGAAATTTGATATTATACCATATTAGAATTGAACATAAAGGAATAGATTTCCAAATACCAACAGGTAAATTAATTATTTTTTTGATGAAAGTATATGTTGGTGACCATAATAAAGGTAATATATACCATACTCTAATAAATATATAAACTATTTTTTCTACCAAATATCTGTAATCTCGATTCTTATGGCGTGCAGATGCTGGAACAATCGGTGCTATTGGGGAGCCGGAAGATGGATTAGCGGCCCCACCTAGCGCCCCCGCAGGAGTAGGAGTTGCTGGCAACTGAGCTGCAGTATGAGGAGATAATCCCGTCGCAATATTTGATGATGATAGAGATGCTGTTCCAGAGGATGCACCCGCTGTTGGCGCTGCCTGCTGAAGACTCGCTGTACCCATAGAGGTTCCGGTCGTGTCCCTTGCAGGAAAGGAAGTAGCCGCCGAGACTCCCCCGGACGCCAAATGCCCACCTCCCAAGCCACTACCCCCCTCTAAACCCAACACCTGCACTACCTCTCCCTCTTGCCACCCTTCCAGTCCTGCCACCTCCTTCACCTCAAAACCGTCATACCGCACCAACTCCCCCAACGGCTTCACCTGATCAACCCCACCCCGCAACCCCAACACCAGATGACCCACCAACCGCCGCAACCCCTCCTCACCACTCCCCCACAGCTCCCGCAATAAACCCGATCCTCCCGGATGGACAAAATCCCCCTCCGTAAACAAAATGTTGTCCCCCTGATCATACCGTTGCCACAAACCCCCACGATCCCCACTCGCCGCCAACGCATACAAACCCGTGTACATCACCAACAGCGGAAAATGATCCATCGCTGGTCCATAATAACCCTCACGACCCGGATGCTGATAATGCCGATGCCCATACTCCCCCGACGGAATCCCCGCCACCGCCGGGACCCACATCCCGTCATAATCCACCAACCGCATGTCATAACCCATCACTCCACCACTGCCACCCCCCACCCCCTCCAAAATGATGAGGTTCCCATGCTGAATATCCCCATGGGCAATCTCCTGCTGCACCAACTGCTGCGACAGGTACCACAACAGATACATCAAACTCCGTAACCCCGTCCCCTTCTCCAATCGCCCCGCCACAAACTCCCGACACGTCAGACCTTCCACCCACTCCATCTTCACCACCGGATACCACTCATTCCGCACACGAATCCCCCGCTCCAAATACTCAAACGGCACCATGCAGGACAACGACCGACTCTGCAAATGCCTAGCGATCGCCGCATACCGCTGCTGCAAATTGGCCACCGGACGTGTGAAACACTTCACCGCCCACTCCTGCCCCTGCCGACTCCGCAGCCGAAAAACGACGGCAAAGTTACCGCTACAGGAGACAGGCAGCCCCATACGGTTAGTCACCGCTTCAGCCTGCTGCAACTCTGGGTCGGCAAAGCGCGTCGGCGGGGATTGCACCGCCTCGAAATAGTCCACATCGGTTGGCCACATGGTGGGTCCCTCAGGCGTCGGCCACGCCCTTCCGGGGGCGTACCCCTTCGGTCCGTCCCGGGGGTGGGCGAGGTTGTCGCTATTGTAACTCATGGTTTCCCCCG
This sequence comes from Thermogemmata fonticola, assembly GCF_013694095.1. Classification (NCBI taxonomy): domain Bacteria; kingdom Pseudomonadati; phylum Planctomycetota; class Planctomycetia; order Gemmatales; family Gemmataceae; genus Thermogemmata; species Thermogemmata fonticola. Next base: position 8,822 of record NZ_JACEFB010000012.1, read on the forward strand.
ACGGTAGCAGGATGGAGCTTGCTTTTCGTGTTCGTCGGACTGCCCGCGGCTTTGGTCGGACGAAGAGCAAACCGTAGAAGTTATGGGAATGTTGGTAGGAGACGGCGCTGCTGTTGGGCGGGTTGTGGGGTGTGGGTCGTCGGCGTGTCATGGTGTTGTCCTCCTGCCGAGGGTTGGAGTTTTTCCCGGCCTTGGTCGATTGGACCATTCCGGTTTATCTGATCGGATGTACTACTGTAAACATGAACCATAAAACGGAAAAAGTCAAATCGCGTCGGCAATTTTTTTGGCCAACTCCCGACCCATCAACGCCGCAAAGCCTTGGTACACCTGGACTTACAAGCCGCCAAAACAGGGGAAAAAATGTTCCATTTTTTCCAGTCAGGGACAGCCTACCGCAGGCAAAGGAAGGCGGGAAGGAAGCGACACAGATGTCCAAGAGACAGCCACGATAAGGTGAAGCGCAGGAGAGAGAAGCGTCAGGTTGGCATTGACACGGGAGGTGCAACGGGTATCAATCGGGGCATTGGAGGGTGCGCGTGGGGAGGTTGGCTGGGGGTGGCACGCAGGGCGGGGCACAGGATGCGAAACTGGTTTGGCTTATTCTGGCGGGCATGTTTGACCACAATTTTGGTGGTCATAGTGCTAGCGCCGGCGCCGCTGTGGTATCGCTATCGGTATGTGGAGGGCAAGCGCTTTCGGGTGGTAGCGGATGGGGTGCTGTATCGTGCGGGGCAGATGACAGCGGCGGGCTTGCGGGAGGCCATCGAGCGCTATGGAATCCGCACGGTGATCAACCTGCAACATGAATCGCCGGACCCGTTGTTGCCGGAGCACTGGCTGGGGCGCGGCGTGATCCGCGAAAGCGAGTTGTGCCAGCAGATGGGTGCCCGTTATATCGTTTTGACTCCCGACATTTTGCCGCCGGACAACCGCTTGGACCAGATTCCTCCCGCGGTCGAGGAGTTTTTGGGGATCATGGACGATGAGCGGAATTATCCGGTGCTGTTGCATTGTCGTGCGGGGTTGCATCGGACCGGGCGGCTGACCGCGATTTACCGGATGGAATACGAGAACTGGTCGGTCGGCGAAGCGTTGCGTGAGTTGCGGGCGAACGGTTACGGCTTTATGGCGGCCAGCGAAGCGGATGATTTCGTCGTGCAGTTCATTCAGAATTACCGGCGGCGGGCAGAGCGGAACCCACCGGTGGCGCCGTACCCCCGCAAGGTGTCCGAATCATGGTGACGACGCTGGATCGGATGTTTTTCTGGTCTTTTGTGCGTTCCTACATTTTTGTAGGGGTTAGCTTCATCAGTCTGTTCATAGTGATCGATCTATTTACACATTTGGATGCATATGTGAATCGTCCCGGCGGCTGGTGGGCCATCGCGCAGCACATCGCTCATTACTATCTGGTGCGCTTGCCGCAGATGTTCGACTTCATGGCCGAAGCGATCACCTTGATGGCGGCGACCTTCACTGTGGCGTGGATGCTGCGGAACAACGAACTGCTCCCGCAACTCTCCGCCGGCATTCCGACGCGGCGCGTCATTCGGCCTGTGCTTGTTGGTGCCCTGCTGACTCTGCTGCTGCCGCCGCTCAATCAGGAATTCGTCATACCCGAACTGGCGGATCAGTTGATGACTTCACGCGACGATCCGGAAGGAGCCAAGGCCCAGGTTCTACTCGGTACGTTCGACAGCTCCGGCATCCATTTGGAAGGCCAGGCGGGTTACCGCAAGGACAAGCGGATCGAATGGCTTTATGTTACCTTTCCGGAGCATTCCCCCGGTGGGATGGTGCATTTGGTGGCGGCGGAGGCTTTTTATATTCCACCCGGTGATGGCCCCTTGACAGGCGGCTGGCTGCTGATCAATGCTACACCGGATACTTTCCCCGGTCCGCTCCCGATGCATCTGACCGTTTTAGGGCCGGGGCGGTATTTTCTGAAGGTGGAAACGGCCAATTTCGATGCGGTGAATCGCGGCAACACGTGGTATATCCACGCGGCCACCTCCCGGCTTTACGAGTTGCTGACCAACTCGGAGGGACGGCGGCAGGAAAAGATGGCGGTGCTCTTCCACACCCGTTTGACCCGCCCGCTTGTCGGTGCCCTGTTGGTCCTTTTGGGAGTGTCGGTCATCCTATGGAATCCCCAGCGGCATGTGGTGCTTAGCGCAGGGCTGTGCGTGGTCATTGGAGCGGGGTTTTATGTTTGTGTGGTCGGGTGCAAAGCCTTAGGCGATGCGGAGTATATCACGCCTCCCCTCGCCGCCTGGCTGCCTGTACTGCTCTACGGCCCGATCGCCATCGTGGCTTATGATGCCATGCATACCTGACCGACTTCTTCCCCCATTGGATTGGAATTGGCTGGGCCTTTCACCACAGCAGGGCATTTTCGCTTCCGTCTTGGCGTCTTTTCGTAACGTCAGAACTCATTCCAGTATCGCAAGATACTCACCCTTGCAACTCGTTGACCGAGTCGTTATAGCCGGGTGCGACGCCACAACTGCAACCGGGGTAGGCCGTCGAGGGGGCATCGGCACGGAAAGGGTATGCCGTGGGAAGGTGTGGGATCGGCGGATGCGTGGGCTGGCTGCTGGGTGGACTTTTCCTATTTATGGCGAATCTTGGGCTACTGCGAGGGCAGGAGCTTTTCTCGCCACTTTCCTGTCCTCCTTCCGTCGGAATGGTGCCGGCGGCGGACGCCAGCGACCAGCCTGGCATCGGGGGAGAAGAGAAGCGACCAGAAGAGCGGCTGGCGGAATTGGAGCGCCGTCTGGATCAGCTCCACGAGCAACTGCGGCAGCAGCGCGAGCGTTCCTCCTCCCGGCCCACCGCTCAGATCACGGGGATGATCCAACTGGATCGTTACTGGACAGGGGAGGATAGCGAGTTCCGGCAGGTTTACGGCGTTTTGCCTGATGGCACGGCTTTCCGCCGCGTGCGCATTGGGGTTCAGGGCACTTACGGGCCGTGGGAATATCGGATCATTCCCGATTTTGCCGGGGCTGGCCGCCCTTCTCTTCTGGATGTGTACATAGGTCTGAACGATATTCCCTCTCTCGGCCATCTGCGGATCGGGCATTTTGCAGAGCCGTTCGGCTTGGAACAAAGTAGCAGCACGCGGGGGGTCAACACTCTGGAACGTTCGCAGCTTACGGAGGTGTATGGCCGCCGACGGCGCGTGGGCCTCATGGTCTTCAATACTTGGGATCAGGACCAGGGAACGTGGGCAATCGGCGTTTTTCGCAGCCTCAACGACATTTTCGGAGACGATATTGGACCGCGGGAATTCCGCTCCGCTTTGACTGGCCGGCTGACGCGCCTGCTTTGGTACGAGGAACGGGAGCAATCGCTGGACCTGTTTCACGTCGGCGTTTCGTATTCGGCTCGTGTGCCTCAGAATCGGGAGGTGCAATTCCAGTCGCGGCCGGAGGATCGCTTCGGTGCGGCGGCCAATAATCTACCCGTACTCATCGACACTGGTCCAATTCCGGCCAGCTTCTATCAGCTTCTCGTCGGCGAAGCCTTGTGGATTCGCGGCCCCTTCTCTGTGCAGGGGGAGTATCTTCTGGTGCCGGTGAGTACCCGCACGCAAGGGGCGGTGTACTTCTCCGCCTGGTATGTGCAAGCCAGTGTCTTTCTGACGGGCGATCACCGCCAGTACCGGCGGGACACGGCAGTCTTGGATGCGGTCATTCCGCGGCGAGATTTTCTGCGTCGGGAAAATGGCCAATGGTTCGTGGGTCCGGGTGCTTGGGAACTGATGGTACGGCTTTCCCACGCCGACCTGAACGATGGCGGTATCACGGGGGGCCGATCCACCAACCTGACCTTCGGCTTGGCCTGGTATCTCAATCCCTACATGCGGATCATCGCCAACTACATCCAGACTCATCCCACGTCGCCACAAGGGCCATCGGCCATCGGGCACATCATCGGCCTGCGCACCGCTCTGGAGTTCTGAGGTGTTTTCGCCATTCGCTATGCCAGGTTCGCAGCTAGCATCATCGGCTTGCGCACCGCTCTGGAGTTCTGAGGTCCTCCCCGTCGAGCTTCTTCCCGTGGCGAACAGGATAGTCACGGCAGGGGAAAGGCTTCCTCCCAAATTGGAGTGCACGGCGTGTTTCGCTGGTGTTTTTCTCCAACCGGGACCAAGGATCAAGGCCGCCGGGGAAAGTTCAGGTCGAGGAAGCGCAAGGCCGTGACACGCTGGCCGGTCACGGTGAAGGTTACCAGTTCATCGGTGAAGAAGCCCTCGGCGATGCGGAAGGTGTCCGCGGCGAACGGTTCCAGGGGGCAGTCGAAGGAGCTGAAGCGCAAAAGAAGCGAGGGGGACGCATCTTTCTGGGGGCGGAGGGTCACGGAAATGGGGCCGTAAGCGGGGTGATCGTACTCGCCGGCGTAGCATTCCAGGGAAAGGGACGGGGGGCGGTGGGGATCGCGTTGTTTGAGGCGCTCGGCCCGCCCGCGGGCTTGTTCGCGTTCGTCTTCTTCATCGAGGCGGCGATAGTAGCTGATCCAGTCCTTCGGAGGCAGCCCCAGATAGAGGTCGATCAAGGCATTGGAGAGAGCCAGAGGCAGGCGGCAGTCTTGCCGATTGCACAGGACGGCACAGGCCAGGTCGGCCTCGGGGAGCAAGGTCAATTGCAGGCGGAAGCCGTCGATCAGCCCGCCGTGGGCCAGGACGCGCCGACCGCGGTAGTCGTAGCTGAGCCAGCCGAGGGCGTAACAGAGCTGGACAGTCTCCGGATTTTGCCGCCGGGCGGCTTCGGTCATCGGCAGCAGATTGTGGGGCCGATGCGTTTCCCGCAGTTGGGCAGCCGAGACTAAGCGTCGGCCATTGGGAGCACGCCCTTCGTTGAGCTGGAATTGCAGCCACAGGGCCAGGTCCCGCGGCGTGGCGTGGAGCGAACCGGCGGGATTGGCTTCCGCCATCGGATAGGGAGCCACGGCTTGCAGCCGCTGGCTGGCGGTATCCCAGCGATACCCTGTCGCTGGCACCACACCTGGTGGAAGCGGGTCGCGCGCGTGCATGACCACGTTGGCCATCCCCATCGGTTCGCACAGCCGGTCCCGCAACAGGTCCTCCCAGCGCTGGCCGGTCCGCTTCTCCAGCACCTTACCCGCCGCAATAAAGGGGATACTGGAATAGGCGAAGCCACCGCGGAAGGGATAATCCAGGGGCAGATGTTGGGTGCGTCGGAGGACTTCCTCCAGTTTCCAGGGAGCACGATACCAGAGCAGATCGTGCCCGCCGAGTCCGCAGCGGTGGCAGAGCAGGTCCCGTAGGGTCAGCAAGGCGTCAGCACGGCGGTCGGAGAGGTGGAAATCGGGAAGGTATTTGCTGGGAGGATCATCCCAGTGCAACTGCTGTTCATCGACCAACTGGGCGAGCAGGGTAACCGTGAACGCCTTGGTGCAAGAGGCGAGCGGAAAGAGGGTATCGACGGTGAGGGGCTGTTCCGGCTGGAGCTGACGCAGACCGCGGGCGCGCAGGTAGAGAACCTCCTCCCGCCGGACAACGACCACAGCCACTCCCGGCGCGGACCAGGCTCGGCGGGCGGCTTCGATCCGGCGGTCGACATGCCCAGGAGTGGGGAGCGGAGCCAGCACCACTGCGGCTGGCAGCAGCAGTCCAAGGGAGGACAGCATCAGCACACCTCATCGCGAGATGGGACGAAAGCCGCCACTGTCGCTTGGGGTGGCCCCGCGGAGTTTCCGGGGTTTTCCTAGAAGGGGGCGGCCTCCTAGTTATCCTAACTGTTGCGGCAATCGCAGTTTGGTCAGTTTCCAGTTCATTCGCAAAAATCTTGAAAAAAAAGCCATTTTTGGGGCAAAAGTCTCTTGACCGCAGCGGGAGGATCGGTATTGTCCCCGCGACTTTCCACCCCATCGCGCCTGCGGTGTGGGTGTTGGGGGAAGACACCCTGAGGTAAGGTGTCGGGGCCGCGGCCGGGTTTGGGGAACTCGCCGCCGGCTGATAGTCCATGCAGTGAAGGGGGATGCGGGATATGAGGTATCGCGACTTCGGGGGAGTACTGGTGGCGGCTGTGACGGTGCTGGCTGCACCCGCCCAAAGTCTGGCCCAGCATGTGGTCGGCACACCGGCCCTGACGGATGGCTCCGACGGCGGATTCCAAGTGCCGCTCAACACCGACCCCATCTATCGCTTGCCCACAGGACGAGCTGGCGATTCCGGCTTCTACACCGCCGCCGAGTTCGTCATGTTGACCCAAACCCGCGATTTCGGCTCGCAAACCATCGCCGTCCGTGGGTTCTTCGACTCGGCTGGCGTCCTGACCGGCATCCCCGGCACCTTCGTCGGCAGCGGCACGGAAGCCCTCAACACCCGGGACTTCAGCCGCCAGACCTATCAACCCGGTTTCAACGTCGAAATCGGCTATCGCTTCGACAACGGCATGCGCCTGTTCTTCAACTACATGCAATTGGTCGAAGCCCATGCCTCGTTAGGAGCAACCCTGGTTCCGCCGCTTTTCCGTGGGCCGCCCGGACTAGCGGATACCTTCCTCTCCGCTCCGGTCTTCAACTTCCCGCCGAACTTCGCCGGCCCGGCCCAGAAGGTCCAGGGATTCGGGGACTACCAAATCTACGGTATCTGGAACGCCGCCTCGACAATGGACATTCGCATTGTCCAGCGCTATCAGGAAATGAACGCGGGCTACCGCATCCCGATGCTGGAGACGGATTATAGCCGACTCTACGGCACCGCGGGCGGCCGCTTCGCTTGGATCTTCGAGCGCTTCCAATGGTGGACCTTCAGCTATGACATCAACGGCAACGTCCGGCCCCAGGATACCGCCCGCTATACCAATACTCTCTCCCAACGGATGTACGGTCCGTTCATCGGCGTCGGCCATGAAATCTTCATCCTCAACCAGTTCTCCTTGAGCACCGATCTGACGGGGGCCATGCTCTTCGAGGTGGCCAAGATGCGGGCCAAGTACCAGCTTGGCGAGAACGTCCCCGCCGACATCGCCACCCAATCCAAATTTGGACGCGAGGAGTTCCGCATCGTCCCCAACGTCAATGCTGCCGTCAACTTCTGGTGGTATCCGGTGGAAGGCGTCCAGATCCGTGTCGGCTATCAGGCCCTGATGTTCTTCAATACCTTGCACATGAACGAACCCGTCGGTTTCAACTACGGCAACATCGATCCCAGCTACAAGGTCAAGGAGTTCCGCCTGATCCACGGCTTCAATGCTGGCATCGGCTTCTTCTTCTGATCTGATCTCACGTGGGCCTCAGTTCCGCATCGCCTCGAACCTCCCGGTGCGACCCCACGTGCCGGGAGTTCTCCCTTTGTCACGGCAATCCTCTGTCAAGGCGAAATCCCTTTTTCCTGTCTGGAAACATCTCGGAATTCTCGGTCCATTGCAGGACGAAGCAGGAGGTGAAAGCGACCGTTCCAGAGCAATCGGACCCTACCCGGCACGAGCGCAGCGGGCCGTTGGCCAGTTGCCCCCTTGGTGATGGTCAGGGGAATTCATAAGCTAAGCGGGGTTTGTGCTGGGTGGTCTCCGCACGCCGTGGAGCGGACCTGGCCGGGTTGTGACGATACTTACCAACGATGCCGAAGCGTACCGATCTCCGCAAAATCCTGGTCATTGGTTCAGGACCCATTGTCATCGGTCAGGCCTGCGAGTTCGATTATTCTGGAACGCAAGCCTGCAAAGCTCTGCGAGAGGAAGGCTACACCGTCGTGCTGGTCAATTCCAATCCGGCGACCATCATGACGGACCCGGAAACCGCCGACCGTACTTATATCGAACCGATCAAGTGGCCGATCGTCGAAAAGATCATCGCCGCGGAACGGCCTGACGCTCTGCTCCCCACCTTGGGCGGCCAGACGGCCCTGAATACCGCGATGGACCTGGTGCGCCACGGCGTCCTGGAACGCTATGGCGTGGAGATGATCGGGGCCAAAGCCGAAGTGATCGACAAAGCCGAGGACCGCCAGAAGTTCAAGGATGCCATGCTGAAATTGGGCCTGGAAGTGCCCCGCAGCGGCGTGGTCCGGTCCCTCGCGGAGGCGATCGACATCCTGGATACCATTGGCTTGCCTTGTGTCTTGCGCCCCAGCTTCACCCTCGGCGGCACCGGCGGCGGAATCGCCTACAACCGCGAGGAGTTCGTCGAGTTAATCAACCGCGGCTTGCAACTGTCCCCCGTCGGCGAGGTCCTGGTTGAGGAGTCCGTCATCGGCTGGAAGGAATTCGAACTGGAAGTGATGCGGGATCGGGCGGACAACGTCGTCATCATCTGCTCCATCGAAAATCTCGACCCGATGGGAGTGCACACCGGCGACAGCATCACCGTCGCCCCGGCTCAAACCCTCACGGACAAAGAGTACCAGCGCATGCGGGACGCCGCCATCGCCATCATCCGGGAAATCGGCGTGGAAACCGGCGGCTCCAACATCCAGTTTGCCGTCAATCCCAAAGACGGGCGCATGGTGGCCATCGAAATGAATCCGCGGGTCAGCCGCTCCAGTGCTTTGGCCTCCAAAGCCACCGGCTTCCCCATCGCCAAAATCGCCGCCAAACTGGCCATCGGCTACACCCTCGACGAACTTCGCAACGACATTACCCGCGAAACCCCCGCCTCCTTCGAGCCGACCATCGACTACGTCGTCACCAAAGTGCCGCGCTTCGCCTTTGAAAAGTTCCCCGAAGCTGATCCGACCCTCACCACCCAAATGAAGTCGGTCGGGGAAACCATGGCCATTGGCCGATCCTTTCCCGAATCCTTGCAGAAGGCCCTGCGCGGCTTGGAAGTCGGGCGCTTCGGCCTCGGCTGCGATCGCAAAGACCGCTGGGGCACTGATTCCCAACCTGACCGCGAAGAAATCATCCGCAAACTGGCCCGCCCCAACGCCGAACGCATCTGGTACATCCGCTATGCCTTGCTCGATGGCCTATCTGTCGATGACATCCACCAGCTCACCCACATCGATCCCTGGTTCCTTCGGCAGATTCAACAACTGGTCGAGGTAGAACGGCGCTTGCGGCAATGTTCCTCCCTGGAGGAGGTCACTCCGGAGTTGCTTTGGGAAGCCAAGCAACACGGCTTCGTGGACCGCCAACTGGCCCACCTCTGGGATTGCTCGGAAAACGACGTGCGCGCCTTGCGGCAACGTCACGGCATTCTCCCGGTCTTCAAGTCCGTGGACACCTGCGCCGCCGAATTTGAGGCCTACACCCCCTACTACTACTCCACTTACGAGTTGCCTGTGCGCCAAGCGGACCAGTCGAAGCACTGCGAGGATGAAGTCCGGCCTCCTACAGGCAAGCCGCGCATCATGATCCTTGGCGGCGGACCCAATCGCATCGGCCAAGGGATCGAGTTCGACTACTGCTGCGTCCAGGCCGCCTTCGCCCTGCGCGAAGCTGGCTATGAAGTCATCATGGTCAATTCCAACCCCGAAACCGTTAGCACCGATTACGACACCTCCGATCTGCTGTTCTTCGAGCCTCTCACGGTCGAAGATGTGCTCAACATTTATGAGCGGACGCGGCCTCAAGGCGTCATCGTGCAGTTCGGCGGACAAACCCCACTCAACCTGGCCAAAACGCTGGAACTCCACGGCCTGCCCATCATCGGCACCAGTGTCGATAGCATTGACATCGCCGAAAACCGTGAACGCTTCGCCCGCCTTATCCACGATCTCGGATTGCAGCAACCGGCCAATGGGACCGCCATCGATGCCGCCCAGGCCCTGCGCGTCGCCCGGAAAATCGGTTTCCCTGTTCTGGTGCGCCCCAGCTTCGTCCTCGGCGGACGCGACATGCGCATCGTCTACGATGAACACGAGCTACTCCAGTACATGACCCGCATCGAACCGGACCTGACTCCGGAACGGCCGGTGCTCATCGATCAGTTCCTCCTCAATGCCGTGGAAGTCGATGTGGATTGCCTTGCCGATGGCCAGCGGACCTACATTGCCGGTGTCATGCAGCACATTGAGGAGGCGGGCATCCATTCCGGCGACTCTGCCTGTGTTCTTCCGCCTCACAGCTTGCCCCCGGAGATTGTCGCCGAAATCGAACGCCAAACCCGCTTGCTGGCCCAAGCCCTCCAAGTCCGCGGCCTGATGAATATCCAATTCGCCGTCGCCGGACTGCGCAATGGATCAAGTCCTGGCGGTCCGCCCCAGGTCTACGTGCTGGAAGCCAACCCCCGTGCCAGCCGCACCGTCCCCTTTGTCTCCAAGGCCATCGGCCTTCCCCTTGCCCGGCTGGCCGCCCTCGTCATGGTCGGCAAAACCCTCGATGAACTCGGTCTCCACAAGGAAATCGTTCCCTCCCACTACTCCATCAAAGAAAGTGTCTTCCCCTTCAACAAGTTCCCCGGTGTCGATATCATCCTCGGACCGGAAATGAAGTCCACCGGCGAAGTCATGGGCATCGACGACCAGTTCCCTCTGGCCTTTGCCAAGTCCCAACTCGCCGCTAACTCCCCCTTGCCCAAATCGGGCACCATCTTTATCTCCGTCGCGGATCGCCACAAAGCTGAGGTTGTTCCCATCGCCCAGCAGTTCGCCGAGATGGGCTACAAACTCATCGCCACGCGCGGCACGGCCCGCCACTTGGCGGCGCACGGCATCACGGTTGAGGAAATCCCCAAAATCGCCGAAGGGCGGCCCAACTTGCTCGACCTGATGAAAAACGGCCAGGTCGCCCTGATCATCAACACCCCCAGCGGACATGGCCGGGCGACCGATGAAGGCAAAATCCGCGCCACCGCGGTCACCCTTGGAGTCACCTGCATCACCACGCTGGCCGCCGCCCAGGCCGCCGCCGATGCTTGCCGGGCGCTCCAGCATTCCGAGCTGACCGTCACCGCCTTGCAGGATCGCTTCCCCACCTCACGCCGTTGATCCTCCCCTTCGCATTCCACGGAAGCCATCACACCCGCCCTAGTCGGTTGCCCCGTGATGGGTCCCTTTTTTCCTCCCCGCGCTACCGCCTGACCCGTGGCCGAAAAAATGGACAATTTTTTTGCCCTCCGGACTAGTTGTAACTCCAGGTGTGCCAGAGCCTTGCGGCGTTGGTGGGTTGGGAGTTGGCTAAAAAATTGCCGACGCGATTTGACTTTTTCCGTTTTATGGTTCATGTTTACATTAGTACACAAGATCAGTCCAAGGGGGACAGTCCAGCGGAGGTTCACTTCCTGCGGAGGCGTTCGGCGAGGGCGACCTGCTGGATGATGGCCTGGCGGAGTTCTTCGAGCATTTCGGCGCGGGGCATGTCGAGGTAGCGGCAGGGGTCGAGGGGCGGACCGACGGAGACGGCAAGGGTGGCATCGGTCGGTGGTGCAAAGAGGGGAGCCAAGCGGGGCCAGCGGCGGAAGCGGTTCCAGGCAGCAAACGCTCCGGCAATACCCACCGGCACAATCGGGCAACGGACGCGACGGATCAAAAGCGAAACCCCCGGCTTGAGAGGCTGAACCTGGCCCGTGTGCGAACGTTCTCCTTCCGGGAACATCACGACGGCATGTCCCTCTTCCAGGGCGTGCAGGACGGTTTGGATACCTTCCTTGCCCAAGGAGCGGTCGATGGGAATGGCGTTGAGGGAACGGATGAGGGGTGCGAGAAGCGGTTGCTGGAAGAGGGTGTGACGAGCGAGGAAGGAGAGGTAGCGGCGGGCGGCCAGGCCAACGAGGATGGGATCAAGCATGGATTGGTGATTGGCGATGATGAGGACCGGTCCCGTGCGGGGGAGGTGGTGCCAGCCGCGGCGGCGGAAGCTGTAGGCGAGGGTGAAGGCGGTCCACATGGCCCAGTAGGCGGTGTTGTACCAGAGGCGGGGCAGCCAGCGGAGTTGGGCGGTGGGTGCCGGGCCGGAAAAGGTCGGCGGGGATCCAGGAGGGAGGTCCGTGGTATGGGCCGAGAGAACGGAGGCGCGAAACGGCGACGGATTCATAATGGCCGCTGGGATGGGGGAATCGGGAGTCGTTGCCGGGCGTGTAATTCCATGATATCCAGGACCTGCTGCGGGGTCAGGTGGGTGGAGTCGATGAGGATAGCATCGGGGGGCTGGCGCAAGGGGCTGTCGGAGCGGGTGGAGTCGCGGGTATCCCGCTGCTGGAGTTCGTGGAGAACGGTTTCGTAGTCGGTGGCGAGGCCGCGCTGCTGGAGTTCCAGCCAGCGGCGGCGCGCGCGTGTGGGCAATTCCGCTGTGAGGAAGAATTTGAGGTCTGCATCCGGGAAAACGACGGTCCCTTGATCCCGGCCTTCGGTGACGAGGTGGCGTCCCTGGGCATGGCGGCGCTGCAACTCGACCAGCCAGCGACGGACTTCGGGAATAACGGCTACGAGGCTGGCCCCTTCACCCACTTCCGGCGTGCGTAAGTGGGAGGTGATGTCCTGGCCGTCGAGAAGGATGCCCTGCGGGGTGAGTTCCAAATGGAGCTGCGGCAGGAGGGTGCGGAGAGCCTCGACATCTGAACAGGAAATCCCGCGTTGCAGGGCTGCCCAGGCGACCGCGCGATACATGGCCCCCGTGTCGAGGTAGTCGAAACCCAGACGGGCGGCCAAGGCTTTAGCAGCGGTTCCTTTGCCGGATGCCGCGGGTCCATCAATGGTGATGACCATAGGTGGCTCTTGCACACTGAGGCTGAAAAACGGCGCGAGAGTGGCCAACCGATGGGGAAGATTGTGGAGGTCAATGAATGCGCAGGATTACCAGTTCCTGTTCGCGGATCGGTTTGCGGACGAGGGTGCCCCCTGCCTCGAGAAGTTGATAGGAGAACTCTCCCGCGGGAATGCTGACATCGACGCTTTGCCGGGGCGGGATGCGGTAGGTGACGCCGTTGAGTACGAGGGTGACCTCGGAGGAAAAGTCGTTAACCAAACGGACCAAGCCTTTGCCAGCCCAAGGCGAGGTCGAGGGTAAGGAAGGCGTGGCGGGGCGAGTGGGAGAAAGGGCCGAGTATTGGGAGCGGAGTTTGTTCAATTCGGCTTCCACATCGGCCAATTTGTTGCGGAGTTGGCGGATTTCCTCGAGCAGTCCAGGGGTCGCTGGAGTTTCCGCGCTTCCACTGCGTCCGCGAAGCAGGTCGCTCAGTTGTTGTAACTGCTGCTGCATTTGGGTGAGGCGGGAGTTGGTCTCATCAAGCTGTTTTTTCAAGGCGGCAAGTTCGGGAGTGCTGCCATTTTTGCTGGTGTCACTGCCGGGGGTTTGGGAGACGGCGATGGGCAGAGGCGGTAGCGGGGCGTCCGAGGCGGGGGCAGGATCTGGCAGAGCGAGGAGCCAAACGCCGAATGCCGCGGCACGTGCCAACGATGATGGGGTGGCATGGATCATGGCAGAATCTCCCGGCGACACAGGTGTGAGCGGAGAAGCCGGCGGAGGTACGAGGGGTGGTGGAGCCGGCAAGGGGCGGGTTGGCACCGGAGTGTTCGTACCCGCGCCCTCTGAATTGAGAGTAGATGACGGCGGGGGCGGAAGCAAGCGGGAATCAACGGCAGCGGCAGGCGGTGGCCATAGCGGTGCTGGAGGGGGCAAAGGTGGAGCACCATCCGGCGGTGGCGGAGGCAACGACGGCAATCCAGGAGGAATCCCGCTACCCGAAGGCGGCGGAGGCAAAACCGATGCTGGCGGGGACCCGGACGGGGAAACAGCCAACAGGGGCGGAGAGCTTTCCGGGAGGACGGCTTGGCCCCACACGAGCGAGACCAAGCCGAGCAGACTGCCGATTCCTCCGATCGCTAAGAGACGAGGACGCATGCCTCTCCCCTCCGAATTTGGTACTTCGGGACACTATCCCGTCTGGCCGCAGTGTTTGGGTAAGGACCTCGCCTGCTTCAGTCCCCTCCTTCTCCCTCTGAGACCGAAGTCAGTCCGACTCGTAAGAACTAATCCGGTTGCTCAGCGAAAGCTCTGGGGTGTCGTTAGCGGTGGAAAGAGCACGATATTCCATTTGGTAAGCATCCTCGCCAGTGTCGGGATAGTAATGGCGCAGGAGCCGGACAGCCTGGAAACCCATTTTGCGGAAAAAGAGTTGGGCGGTCAGATTGCGTTCACGGACGAGCAAGGTAATAGCGCGGCGGCGGTGAGCCTCCATTTTCTGGATCAAGCGCTGGATCATTTGGGTGCCGATGCCAGTGCGGCGTGCAGAGGGGTGGACGGCGAAATTGAGGAGGTGCAGGCAGCTCTTCTGCAATTCGTAGATCATGAAGCCAACGATGCTCTCGCCTTGTTCCGCCACCATGCCGATGCAGTGGCGCTGGCGTAGGCAGCGGAGGAAATCTTCCTCCGACCAGGCATATTCGAAGCTGGCCATTTCCGTGCGGAGCACGTCGCTCAGGTCCCGCCGGATCATCCAGCGGATATGCACAGGCGGTGCCGGGTTGGTTCCCTCCCGCTGGCGTGGACGCGTCGAACGACTGTTCATAAGCGGTCTCCTTCCCCCTGGGGAATCCCCGCTGCGGCAAGGTGCCGGCGAGGGTTCCGTTTGTCCGTCGGCTTTCCGTGCCTTTCCCCTCCGCCGTCATCACACGGACTTATTCTGACTTATCCGGCGGGCACTCCGGGCGACTGGGCCGGCACTATCCCAGGCATTTCCCCCATCGGCAGATACCTCCCCCCGCCTGTGGCGAATCTGCAACAAATGTGACGCCTTTGTCGAGGGGGATTTCCGGGCTGCCAACACCTCTAGCAATAATCCCTGCATTTCCGAGTCGGGCCAGTCGTGGCATAAGTGTTGGTATCGACGCGAAGCACCCTCGATCGGGATGGCCAGGATCGTACACCCGCTTGCCGGTCGTCTGGGTCCGAGGCGAGAGCCTCGATTCGATGCTATCGGCGGACCGGATTGCGCCGGGAGGATGGCGGCTTCCAATCGCCCGCTACTGTGGTTTGTGGGGTTCATGGTGCGGTCCGAAGCGTCAGGGCTGGATAAACTGGGTACTTTCCTCCTTGATCACTGGTGCGCGTATGGAATCGTAACTCAATTGGACCCGCAGACGGGCATCGCCGGCTACGGTGCCGCGAATCCGCAGGCGATAGATGGCTTCGCCGCGCACCGGCAGGTTGGCCAAAGGAGCGAAGATCAAGCGGTTCTCTTCCTGGCGGATCGCCGTGGGGCCGCTGGAACCTTTGTATTCAGCACCTTCCGGCAGCAAGGCGGTCAGTTGAATCTGCTGGCAGGGGCTGGTTCCCTGGTTGAGCAAGCGGATTTCATACACAGCTTCCTGGCCCACGAGCACAGGGTCCTCCAGATCGAAGACTTCAAAGCGCAGGGCAGGTACTCCCTCGGCCCGCACAGGTAACTCGCTTTTGGCCTGAAGCGTCCGGCGGGAGGAAGGCAATGGAGCGGCGGCTCCCTGGACGGCGGGTGGTAGCGTTTGCGCCAGACAGCGCAGAGTCCCCTCACCAGGCGCCGTGGCCCGGAGCTTGATCCCGATGCTGCGCGAAGCTCCCGCCGCGAGTGACGGCAGTTGCCAGACGACGCAACGCTGCTCCGGCTGATAGGTTCCCCCTTCCCCCGCTTGGACGAAGTCGAGCCATGGCGGCAGTTGGACGTAAAGTGCCAACGGTTCGGTCTCCGCGGAACCAGGATTGGAAAGGGTGATCTCATAGACCGTTTCGGTTCGGACCAGGCACTTGGAGGGGCCGTGGACGCGAAGTTCCAAACGAGGCTCGACGATGCGGATCGCCGCTTGAGTCGTCACTTCTCCTTGGGCCGTCGCCACGGCGAGAATCCGGCACTGATGCATTCCTGGAGCAACGGCTGTCACCCGCAGGGGCAACGTTTTGCTCTCCCCGGCAGCTAGCACCGGAATCTGGGCTTCGATAACGGCCCCTTGGGCGTGGCGCAGCCCTTCGGACAATTGAGCCTGCACCAGCAGGTTGTGGGCGGGTCCGCTGCCGCTGTTGTGGAGCTGAATAGTCCACGTGATCTCCTCGCCGACCCGGCACTGCTGCGGGCCGCTCAGTTGGAGCAGCACACGCGGCCGCGTCACCCGCAGAACCTTCTCCGCATTGGCCGCTAGCGACACTACGGGCCGCAAGCGCAACGACCCTTCCTGCAGCGGTACTAGCCGGATCATTACATGCTTTTCGCTTCCCGCTTCCAGCGGGCCGATTTCCCAGCGGAGTTTGCGCCCTTGCACCTGCGCGGGCGGCTCACTCCCGACATAATTCGCCCCTTCGGGCACCTCATCTTCCAAAACCACCTGGTTCACACTGCTGGTCCCGACGTTGCGCAAACGGACCTCGCAGCGGCATTCCACGCCGGCCACGACCTGCGGCGGCGTCGTTACCTCCAGCCGCAAATGAGGGCTGACATCCGCAGGTCCGTCCGGTTCCCCGCGGGATGCTGGGAGTGAAGCAGAAGAAGGAGGCTTCGTCTCGGAGATTGGGGAGGGACCTGCCAGGGCCGGCGAGCTTCCTGTCTCGGGCGAGGGAACGCTTCCTGGACGTATCCCACTTCCGGGAAGCGGCGGGGGTGAAGCAGTTGCGCCCGAAACCGCGGGAGTGGGTGGGGCGGTGTGTGATGGGACTGAAGGATGTACGCCGAGCGGCGAAAGCGACAACGGAGCTGGCACGGGGGGTACCTCCGGTCCCGGAGAAGGCACGGCTGGTGTCGTTGCGGTCCCTTGGAACGGCTCTGGAGAGGCAGTCGGTGAAGAAACCGAGGAAGGAACGAGCGGGCGGGAAGGTGAAGATGCCTCAGGGAGCGGCGTAGGGCCATTCCAGACCTGAACGCCGTCGGCACCTGCTACCACCGGTCGCGTCAGCCGAGTTTTGAGTCCAGAAGGAGATTTGGGAAGGTCCGCAGGGCGCGGCTGGCCTGCCCCGGCAACGGGTGGGGGTGGCGGCAATCCTGGAGCCGATCCTGGGGCAGAGCCAAGGGTAGGTGGTAACGCCGGCGGTTGGCTCCGACTGACCGAAGCCAGCCCAGCGATGATCCCGCACAGCACGATCCATACTCCCCCGCGTCTGAGCACGGTTGGTTCCCCCTATGGATTGAGGTATTCCGCTCCCCGTTCTTCCCCCGTTGGAGGAGGGGGGTATTTCCGGGCGTTTTTTTCTAGCTTGGCCCGTACAGCGTCGCTCAGATCAATGCCGGTGTGGGCGCTCAACAGCAGGAGAATGTTGGCCACATCCGCCAACTCATCGGCGATAGCCTCCCGCTGCTGAGGATCGCGGGCAGCAGAGAGCGATTGTTCGGGACTCAGCCAGCGGAACAAGGCACATAATTCGCCGACCTCACTGGCCAGGGCTAGAGCAAGGTTTTTGGGCGTGTGGTATGGTTCCCAGCCCCGCACAGCCGCAAAGTGGCAGATTGCTTCTTTGAGCACTGCAATCGGCGTGCTCGCGTCTCCGCCCGGCAGGTCGGTCATGATCGTCGTCACAGCTTTCCGGATCGTCGCTGCCACCGCTTCCCCCGTGTGGCAGTCCCCCGACGTGGCGCCCCCTATAGCCTGGTGTGGATTCCTGTCAATCCCTTCCCCGCTGCCATCCGCCAGAGTCGCTTGTGTCATTTCCGCTTCGGTCTGGTCGTTTGTGCGCTGGGTGGACTTGAGGCCAAAGCGGAAAATCGCCCCAGAAAGGCCGCCTTGAGGGTCAGGAGGAGGGTTGACTCGAAGAGGGTCAAGGAGAGAGGTCGTCTCGAAGGGCTTGGAGAGGGTCAAGGAGAGAAGTAGTCGAAGGGAGAGTCGCGCGGAGCGGGGCAAAAACCATAGACAGATGGCGAGCCGGGATTCGGTCAAGAGGCGAGAGCTTCGTTCCAGTAGTGGCGCGTGCCGTGATGGAGGCGTGCGCCGATTTGGGTGATGACTTTCATCGCCAGATAGTTGGCCGCTCTGGCCGCCCGCAAAGGCGGCACGCCGTGGGTGATTCCGTAGAGGAAGGCCCCCGCGAACATATCCCCCGCGCCGGTGAGGTCCTTGGGTTCGCAGGGAAAGGCGGGAACATGGCCTTCCTCGCCGCCATAACGCACATAAGCGCCGTTGGCTCCATCCGTGACTACGCAGTTGGGAACCACCTCCCGCAGCGCGGCGAAGGCTTCCTCGGCATCGCGTGCATGACCGGCTACCGCCAGGGCCTCCGGAGCGTTGCAGAAGAGCAGATCGGCGTGATCCAGGGCCTGATGAAACGCCTCGCGGAACGCCAGCGGGATGAACTGCTCCGAGCAGGTAATGGCAATACGCACTCCATTCTGGCGGGCGATCGACACAGCTTTGCGGATGGCGTGCTGGCCGCTATTCGGATTGGCGAACACATACCCTTCGATGAAGAGCCAGCGACTGGCCGCGACTTTGGCCTCATCCACATGCCGATCGGACAGATGGCTGGACACGCCCAGCGCGGTGCGCATCGTCCGTTCCGCGTCCGGCGTGATGATGCTGACGCAGGTCCCGGTAGTCTCTCCGACCAGCGGCGGATGAGTAAAATCGATGTCTAGCTCCGCGAACTCTTCCACGTAATGCAGGCCGTAACGATCATCCCCCACACACGCCGTGAACGCTGCACGTCCCCCTAATTGAGACAGAGCAATGATCGAATTGGCCACGCTGCCCCCCGACACCAGCCGCGGTTCCCGATGATGGAACGCTTGCAACAGGCGCCGCTGCTCCTCCACCTCGACCAGACGCATCGTCCCCTTCTCGAAGTGTAAGGCCGCGAATTCTTCCTCGCTTAGCTCCAACAGAATGTCCACCAGCGCATTCCCCAAGCCGAGGACGTCGTAGACTTTCGTGGCCGTCATCGATGAAACCATCCCGTATAGAATCCGAAGTGGGGGACAATAGCCAGGGTCCTGGGCAGTGGCAGGGGGTGTTCCGTGGCTCCCCTTCGGAGGGGCGGCGTCAAGGTCGCTTAACTCCTGCCGGCCAATGCTGGATTGTCGCAGAGGGTCAAGGCCAGATCGATCCGCCGGAGAACTTCTTCCTTGCCAAGGATCGCTAAGGTTTCGTAGAGGCCGAAGCCGACCGTCACGCCGGTCACCGCTACACGGGTAGCGGCCACCAAGGCTTTGTGGGCGGCTTTTTCGGGAGCAAAGGTACGCAAGGCGTTCTCCAGGGTGGGGGCATCGAACGGCTCGGCGGCGGCCAGAACCGACCGGAAGGATCGCAGGAGTTCCGTAGCGGGGCGTAAGGCTTTCTCGACGGCTGCGGGGTCATAGGCCGGATCGTGCCGGAGCAGCGGGGCGGCGAATTGCACCAAGTCGGAGAACAGCTTGATCCGCTCTCCGGCGGCTTCCACAATCTGGAGCAATCGCTGCCGTTGATGTTCCGGCAGGGGATCGCTCACGAGTCCCGCTCGGCGCAGATAGGGGAGGCCCCGTTCGACCTTTTCCGCCGCCGGCACACGCTTCATGTACTCGCCTTGCAGCCAGTACAATTTCTTTTCGTCGAAGTTGGCTGGAGCCTTGGTCACGCGTTCCAAGCTGAAATGCTGCAAGGCCACTTCCAACGGGATGTATTCGCTACTGTCATCGAGCGACCAACCGAGGCGCACCAGATAGTTGATGAGGGCAGCGGGAAGGTATCCCAGCTCCCGGTAGTAGGCGACCGTGGCGATATTCAGATCATCCCGTCTTCGCAGTTCCTCTTCGGTCCAGCCGCAGGCCTTGAGCCGGGCGATCTCATCGGCAGTCAAAGGCGGGAGTTTGCGCTTGCTCATCTTCTCCCCCTTGTAGTTGACAAGAGGGATGTGGGCGAATTCCGGCGGCGTGGCTCCGAGGGCTTCGTAAATGAGAATCTGGACCGGCGTGTTGGTCAGGTGCTCCTCGGCCCGGATGACATGAGTGATGCGAAAATCGATGTCATCCACCACTGTGGCGAAGGCGTACACCGCCCGGCAATGCCCCTGCTCATCGGGTGCCCGCAGCAGAACTGGATCGCGGATGGTGTCGGTGCTGACCTCCACCGTTCCCCGGACATGATCGTGAAAGCGGACGATGCGTCCCAGAGGGACTTTCAGCAGCAGAGGGGCGGGGCGCTCCCGGTAGAGCCGCACATTGTCTGCGGGATCGTGATCCCGATGGCTGCCGCGGTGGACATACGGCTGGCGCAAGCGTTGGGCCAGTTCCCGACGCTGCTCCTGCTCTTCCGGGGTCGTGTAATCAGGGTAGGCTTTGCCTTGCTCCAGCAAACGCATGGCGGCAGCTCGATATTTGTCCTGGCGCTGGCTTTGGAAATACGGGGCATGGGGGCCGAAGCTTGCACCGCTGCCGTCGGGAGTCGGTCCTTCATCCCATGTCAGTCCCAACCAGGCGAACCCATCCAGGATGGGTTTCACAGCTTCCGCGCGATTGCGGGCGGTATCGGTGTCATCGATCCGAAGGATGAACTGGCCGCCGTGGCGCCGGGCGAACAGCCAGTTAAACAGGGCGGTGCGGACACCCCCGATATGCAAATATCCGGTCGGGCTAGGAGCAAAGCGAGTGCGCACAGTCATGGGAGTCGATTTGCAGCTTCTGCGGGTCTGCGGTCCAAGGATGCCGGCAGCCAACCGGCCTGATCCTGGCTTTATTCCATCGTGCCGTTGGGGCTGATCAAAGCGGCGTCGGGAACAGCCAAGCGCCGTTCATCCCCCTGAGCCGGCGGTCGGGCTTCCACCAAGAGCACGATCTGGCCTTCCTGCACGATCTTATTGTCTTGGTTAATCAAGCCCCGATACCAAACTACCTCTCCGCGCCGGCCGCGCCCGCGCAACGTCTTCTCCAGCACTCGGCTTTTGATGCGAATGGTATCGCCGGCGAAGACGGGTAAGAGGAAATTCCAATTGATCACGCGCAACAAGGCAATTGTCCGCAGGGGCGGGGTCATCACACCTAAGCCGCTGCCGATGGAAAACACTGCAAATCCATGAGCGATCGGCCGGCGGAAGGGTGTCGTCTTGGCAAATTCATGATCTACATGGATAGGATTGAAGTCGCCACTGAAGCCGGCAAAATTGACGATGTCCGCCTCCGTGATCGTCCGGCCGCTGGAAATCCACTCCTGGCCAATCTCCAGGTCATCGAAATACAGATGGATCGAGGAAAAGCCCATAGACGAAGTCCTAATCGAGGCGGGAAAAAACAGAGGGACCAACACCTGGTCCACTGGCACTCTATCGGACCATGAGTCGAGAAACAAGGTGGACGGCGCTGATTTAGCCGATTGGGGGAAGAATACCTGCCGCTAGATTCGTTACTCGGTATGGACAGCTTGCCGTCACTGTCGGCGGAAAGGGCGGCGGGGAAGAGGACGGCGCCGGAAACGTGAAACAGGACGTTGCTGAAAAGCCTGCAATAGACCCTCAAGCTCGGCGGCGGACAGCGTGGCCTTTTCCTTGTCTTCCTCAGGCGGGGCGCTTGCACTGGGCTGGACAGGCGGTGAGCCGGCGGGCGGGGTTTCGCGGCTCCAGCGTTCCAGAAAATCGCTGCATTCCATCCAAGCAATGCCGCGTCGATTCGCCATGTGCTGCACCCCGTGATCGTCGGACACGACTGTCACGGCTTGACGGCCTTGCAGGGAACGCAGCCGTTCTTCGATCCAGTGATCCGCATGGGTCCTGTAGGAATAATGGACCTGCAAGCCGAAATACACCTCCGGGTGAGTCGGCTGGGGAGCGTTGTAGGCATCGAAAACAACTTCCACCTCATCCTTCGGATGGCAGCGTGCGCGATGCGTTCCCAACCAATCCAGAAACTTCTGCCGGTGCCGCTGAAATGCCTTTTGGGACCGACTCGCCGTCGGATGGGTTTGGGGATGCGGCAAGGGCGACCATGCATGCATCAGGTTGTATCCGTCGATGATCCAGAGCATGGCTGGTTTCTCCCCGGCGGCCTGGGGTCTGGAATGGTTGGTGCGGACAACACTTCTATCCTGTCCATCGCTGCTTCTAGCCTTCCGTTCTGGGAACCGTGTTCCCCTCCACCCAGTTATTCGCTGCACGCATAAGGGTCTTACGCAGATATTTTACTTTCCCGACACAATCCAATGACTTGCTCACTCCCATCCGAGCAATCTAAAGCGGCTGGGGGCAGTGTCCGGCTGGCTGCTTCTTTCGGAAAGGGGGCTTTCGGAAAGGGAGATTCTGTTTGCCTCTCCCCACGAGAGAGGGCTTACTTTGGGTTTAGAACGGGAGCAGGTTTCGGGGATTTGTTCCGGCGGCGGGGAAAGTTGGGAGGGATCTGGTTTGTCCAGCCGTACTGTTCCGGGAGAAGCTGGGTTTGGCAGAGGAGATTTCGTCGGTGCTGCGGCGATAACAGCAAAGGCACGACCCATTCCCGGGGGTGGAATGGGTCGTGGAATCTATACTGAACGGCCGGGGAGGGCGGCCGGCTGGGTGGAGGAGGCCCTACTCCTGCTCGTCGGGCGGGGGCAAGGGTGGGCGATCCTCCTCGGGGGCGGCCTCGACAATCCGGTACTCCTCGTTCAACCAGCGCCCCAGGTCAATTGTCCGGCAGCGTTTGGAACAGAACGGGTAATCCGGATAGTCTTGCCAGTTGCCGGGCATGGGTGTGTCACAGATCGGGCACCGCATAGGTTTCATCGGCCCAGGCCAGCTCCGACTTCGAGAATTTCCCCGATTTCCTGCCTCCTGGTGACTGTCCATCTTTTGCTCCTCTACGGTGCCGCCTGCTCTTCCCGATTTCAACAGATTACTGGTTTTCGTGACCCAATCCCGTCCCAATGATCCGGTTTATAGATTTCCATCTCCGAGGGGATGGAGTGGTGTCCGATGTATTATGCCTGCCGCGAGGTGCCTGGCTCCGAGGAGGGGGAATCGGCATTGTTTCCTGGGGGCGAGGCCGAGCTGGAACTAGCCGAAGGGGCAGTCGAGTCCTGCTGTTTCCGATTTTTATCCGCTTGCCGTTGGGACTGAGGGCGGCGATAGTCGGTTTCGTAAAAACCGCTTCCTTTGAAGATGATAGCTCCGCCGCTGCCGAAGAGGCGAACCAAACGAGGTTGGCCGCAGCGGGGGCAATCGGTCAAGGCCGCCGCCGAAAACGACTGCCACTGCTCAAAGCGATGATCACACGCGCCACAGGCGTATTCGTAAGTGGGCATGGTAACACTCGCTCCTTTCGGACTTGGAACATCGACTTCCGTCGGTCTGAGTTATTGGCTTCTCACTCTTCTTTCGCTTTTCACCCCCTGATACACGTATACTTGGAAGGCTGCTCGTAAGCTTGGATTTTCCCGATGCTGCTCGGAGGGTGTTGGTTCCCGTGCTACGCTCCGACGCGCAGTTATCGCCGGGCAACGTCAGAGCTTGGTCGTCGTGGCAAGTCAAGAAGCCGAGGGATTGCCCTGGTGGGAAGCCGGTTCAGCGGGTGGGGCCTCCGGTGCAGTAGCCACGACAACGGCGGTGGGTCGCAGGACCCGATCGTGGAGGCGGAAACCATGATGGAGGATTTGCAACACATGTCCCGGCGCCACCGTTTGGCTCGGCTGTTGGGCCACGGCCTGGTGGATGTTCGGATCAAACGGCGTACCGGGGGCACAGTCGATCCGCGTGACACCGTGGCGGCGGAGAATGTCCAAAATCTGGGCGGCTGTCGCACCGACGCCGACTGCCAGAGGGCCGTTGTCCCCTGCAGTTTTTGCAGCCTCGATGGCTCGTTCCAGGTTGTCAAAGGCACCGAGCAAGTCCCGCACCAGCGGTTCAATCGCGTATTTTTTCTCTTCTTCTACATTCCGGAGTAGGCGCTTACGGTAATTTTCCACGTCGGCCAAGCGGAGCTTGAAGTTGTGCAATTCCGCTTCGACGCTGGCCAGCTTCTGTTCCGTTTCCGCAAGCAATTGCCGCAAGCGCTCCACCTCACCGGTGTCGGTCGGCGTGTCATTCGCAGCAGGGGTAGAATCGCTTCGATCCGTCACGGCACTTTCTGGGGTAGGGGTCATCCGGTCCTCCGCCATGGTCGAGATTCCTCAGGGTTATTCCGGAAAATCATCTGTCTATTTGAGTTCCGCAATGGCAGTTGCTCAAGTATTGGAGCCGTGGCGATGCATCATGAGAGAATCCTTGGGGATGTTTCGCCCCGGTGTTCACTACGTTGGAGGGTGTTCGCCGGTGATCAGATCCTTCAATTTTCCGAGGATGCCTTTGCGGGGTGCTGCTGGTGGGGCATTTCCTTCCAGTTCTGCCAATCGGCGGAAGAGTTGCTCCTGTTCCGGGGTGAGTTGGGTGGGCGTCTCGACGACGAGGACGACCAGCAGGTCGCCTCGACGGCGGGGATTGTCCAGATCGGGCATGCCGTGGCCGGGAATCCGCAGGACCGTATGGGTTTGCGTACCACGGGGGACCTGGAGGGTCACCTTTTCTCCTGTCAGGGTGGTCAATTCGACCGTTCCTCCCAAGGCGGCCCGCGCGAAGGAGATGGGACACTGGCAGATCAAGTTGTGGCCGTCCCGCTCGAAGACTTTGTGTTCCCGGACACGGAGGATCAGGTGTAGGTCGCCGCGGGGGGCACCGGGGGTTCCTTCGTGGCCGTGGCCGCGCAAGGTCAGGCGCGTGCGGGTGTCCACTCCCGGAGGAATGGTCACGGTGACCGTCTCGCGGGCTTCGACGCGCCCTCGACCCCGGCAGTCCGTGCAGGGATGGGCAATGGTGTAACCTGCCCCGGCACAGGCCCGGCAGCGCTGCGGCAGAGCGAAGAAACCGCCGCTGATGTATTCCGTGCCGCTTCCCCGGCAGCGGCGGCAGACCACGGGCTGGGTGCCCGGACGTGCCCCCGTCCCTCCACAAGTGCGGCAATTTGCCTCATAACGCACGGTCAGGGTGCGGGAGACTCCCGTGGCGGCTTCCAGCAACTCCAGGTCGAGCACTTCCTCGATGTCTGCCCCACGGCGCTGCCCGCCCCGTCCACCCCGCCGGCGCCCGCCGAATAGGCCGCCGATCAGATCATCGAAAACCTCCGACAGGTCAATGTGGATACTCCCCTCCGGAGGCATCCCGCCGTTGGCCAAGCCTTCATGACCATACCGATCATAAATAGCCCGCTTTTCCGGGTCCTTGAGGACTTCGTAAGCCTCTGACACCTCGTGATACTTTTCCAGCACCGAGTCATCGCCCGGATTCTGATCCGGATGGTACTTTTTCGCCAAGGCACGATAGGCTTTGGTGATTTCGGCTTCCGTGGCGGTTCGGGGAACACCCAGAACCTCGTAGTAGCAACGCTTGGGCATAGTCGATCCACCGCCAAAGGCGTTTCCAGTCTCGGTATGGGGGCGGAAAGAACAACAGTCCAAAGAGGCAAGCCGACTTTATTGTACGGCCATTCTCTTTGGACTGTGTCAAGGTCAAGGTAGACGGGCAAGAAGAAGAGGGTCGCAGTCGGAAGGCTGGACCGCTGAGTGGACCGACTCCGCGGGGAATAGGCATTTTGGCCTGCGGGAGTGGGTCTTGCTCAGGCGACAGCTCCAGCCACGGGAGCCTTCTTCTTGTCGTCTTCCTCTTCGATCTTGGTGATGGCCACTTCCGTGGTCAGCATCAGCCCCGCGATGGAGGCGGCGTTTTGCAGGGCATTGCGGGTCACGCGCAGAGGATCGACGATCCCCGCTTTGAACATGTCCACGAATTCATCGGTATTCGCGTCGTAGCCGATGTTGGGGTTTTTCTCGCCGCGGATGCGGACTTCATCGGCGATGACCGCGCCATCCTTGCCGCAGTTTTCGGCGATTTGGCGGAGCGGTTTGGCCAAGGCCCGTGCGACGATCTCAGCTCCGGTTTGTTCGTCACCCTTGAGTTTGGCGGCTAGCTCTTCCACCACAGGGATGCAGCGGAGCAGGGCCACACCACCTCCCGGCACGATCCCCTCAGCCACGGCGGCGCGTGTGGCATGCAGGGCATCTTCGACCCGCCCCTTGGTTTGCTTCATCTCCGCTTCGGTGGCCGCTCCAACCTTGATGATAGCGACGCCCCCCACGAGTTTGGCCAGCCGCTCCGAGAACTTTTCCTTGTCGTATTCGCTTTCGGTTTGCTCCATTTGCTTGCGGATCATATCCACCCGGGCCTTGATCGCCTCCTGGCGCTTCTTGTCCACCGACTTGTCGCAGATGATGGTGGTGCTTTCCTTGTCCACGACCACACGGTCGGCGGTGCCCAGCATGTCCAAGGTTGCATTCTCTAGCTTGATGCCGCGATCCTCACTGAGGAAGACGCCTCCGGTCAAGACCGCGATGTCTTCCATCATGGCCTTGCGGCGATCGCCGAAGCCGGGGGCCTTGACGGCGCACACCTCCAAGAGGCCCTTGAGGCGGTTGACCACGAGCATCGCCAGGGCTTCGCTTTCCACATCTTCCGCCACGATCAACAAGGGCCGACGGGCTTGGGCGACTTTCTCCAAGATGGGCAGCAATTCCCGCACACTGGAGAGCTTCTTCTCATGGAGCAGGACGAAGACATTTTCCTGTTCCCACTTCAGGTCCTGGGTGTTGACCGCGAAGTAGGGGGAGATGTATCCCTTGTCAAACTGCATGCCATCGACAAATTCCAGCGTCGTTTCCGATGTCTTTCCTTCTTCCACGGTGATGACGCCGTCCTTGCCCACCTTCTCGAAGGCGTCGGCCATCAGTTTGCCGATCCGGGGATCGTTGTTGGCGGAAATGGTAGCCACTTGCTCCATTTCCTCCTTTTTGGTGAGCTTTTTCGTGAGGTTGTTTTCCATGTACTCGACGGCCTTGGCGACGGCTTTGTCGATACCGCGCTTGATGCTCATCGGGTTGGCCCCGGCGCTGACACTGCGCAGGCCTTCCTGGTAGATCGCCAAGGCCAGGACCGTGGCGGTGGTGGTTCCATCCCCGGCCACATCGCTGGTCTTCTGAGCCACGGCATTGACCAGCTTGGCCCCCATGTTCTCGAACGGATCCGGCAGGTCAATTTCCTTGGAAACGGTGACGCCGTCCTTGGTGACTGCTGGACCGCCGAAGGATTTTTCGATGATCACGTTACGCCCGGTCGGTCCTAAGGTGGAACCGACAGCCTTGGCGAGTTTCTCAGCGCCCGCCAACAGTTTCTTACGGGCCTCGTCGGTATAAAGCAGTTGCTTCGCCATACTTGATATCTCCCCTTTGCGGTGATGTTTCTATCGTATTCGATTCCAGACTTATGCAGATGCAACGCCTCATGCAGATACAAGGCCAGGTAAGCAGGCAATCCTCCTAGATTCGCGGCCGTTCACTTTTCGAGCTTGGCCAGAATATCGCTTTCGCGGAGGATTTTCAGTTCCTTGCCGTTGACCTCGACATCGGAACCGCTGTATTTGCCGAACAGGACGATGTCGCCCACGGCTACATTCAGGGGCAGCCGCTTGCCGTCGTCGGTTTGCCGTCCCGGCCCGACGGCGATGACTTTGCCCTGCTGCGGCTTTTGCTTAGCGGTATCCGGCAGCAGGATAC
Source organism: Thermogemmata fonticola (assembly GCF_013694095.1). Classification (NCBI taxonomy): domain Bacteria; kingdom Pseudomonadati; phylum Planctomycetota; class Planctomycetia; order Gemmatales; family Gemmataceae; genus Thermogemmata; species Thermogemmata fonticola. The sequence goes on from NZ_JACEFB010000012.1 coordinate 36,192, forward strand.
CGCCGGGGGTCTTCTCTTCGGCCTCAAGCGGCTCCACAACAATGCGATCATCCAGAGGACGCAGGGTGATGTTCGCAGTTTCTTTTTTCGCCATGTGTGTTCTCCCGTAAGGATAAATGTAGTCAGTCTATGCTTGTCTCCTCGTAAACCTCATCATTATTTCTGGTGAACCTCTGGACGCTTTTTGGGGATAGTCCAGGAGGTGTCGAGGTTGGCATAGGGTTTAGAAGTCGTGGTGGTGATGGTCGTCTTGTCCGCCCGCCTTCTTGGGTTCCGGAATGTCCGCGATCATGCATTCGGTAGTCAGGAGCAGGCAGGCGACACTGGCACCGTTCTGCAGGGCGCTGCGGGTGACTTTGAGAGGGTCGATCACCCCGGCCTTGCGTAGGTCCTCGTACTGTTCCGTGTCGGCGTTGAAGCCGTAGTTCTTGTCCTTCTGCTTGAGGATGTTATTGACCACGACGGTGCCATCATACCCGGCATTTTCTGCGATGAGGCGGGTGGGCATCGCCAGGGCATCGTAGAGCACGCTCAGTCCTTGGGCTTCCTCTGGATTGTCGTGATTCTTCCGAGCTTTTTCGAGGACTTTGCGGGCATTGAGCAGGGCGACACCGCCACCCGGGACGATCCCTTCCGCCAGAGCGGCTCGCGTGGCATGCAGGGCATCCTCGTAGAGGGCCTTGCGTTCTTTCATGGCCGTCTCGGTGGGAGCGCCGACTTTCACGACAGCGATACCACCCGCCAGTTTCGCCAGCCGTTCCTGAAGCTTTTCCCGATCGTATTCGCTTTCCGTCTTTTCGATCTCCTTGCGGATCTGCTCCGCTCGGCCCTCGATAGCGGCAGGATCGCCTTTCCCCTCGGTGATCGTGGTGTTCTCGGCATCGATCCGGACCTTCTTGGCCCGGCCCAGGTAGTCTACCACTGTCGGTACCGGTCCCTTGGGCGTTTGCTTGACGCTCTCCAGTTGGATGCCTAGGTCCTTGAAGATGGCCTTACCGCCGGTGAGGATGGCGATATCTTCCAACATGGCCTTGCGGCGATCCCCATAGCCGGGAGCCTTGACGGCGCAGACCCGGAGTACGCCCTTGAGCTTGTTGTACACTAGAGTTGCAAGGGCTTCCCCTTCCACATCTTCTGCAATGATGAGCAAGGGGTCCTTTTGCTTGGCGGCCCACTCCAACAGGGGAATGAGCGACTTCACATTGGAAATCTTGTCCTCGTAGATGAGGATGTAGGGGTTCTCGAATTCACAGACGACTTCTTCCTGATTGGTGACGAAGTGCGGCGAGAGATAGCCCCGGTCGAACTGCATACCTTGGACGACGTTGACGACGGTTTCCGCCGCCTTGCCCTCTTCGATGGTGACCACGCCGTCTTTAGCTCCCACCTTTTTGAGGGCTTCCGCTAGTTTCTGGCCGATTTCCTTATCGTTGTTGGCAGCGATGGTGGCGACCTCGGTGAGAGCCTTGGTATCCTTGGGATCAACAGGTTCGGCCAGCTTTTGCAATTCTTCGACGACCAGGCTGACTCCCTTCTGAATGCCGCGGACCAAGGCCATCGGGTCGTGCCCGGCAGCCACGGCTTTCAGTCCCTCGCGGAAGATGTACTCGGCCAGGACCGTGGCGGTGGTCGTACCATCCCCGGCGACATCGCTGGTCTTGCTAGCGGCTTCCTTGACCAGTTGCGCGCCCATGTTCTCGAAGGGGTCCAGCAGGTCGATGGCTTCGGCCACCGTCACACCGTCTTTGGTCACGTTCGGGGCCCCCCAGCCTTTATCGATGACCGCATTACGACCGCGAGGACCTAACGTGCAACGGACCGCCCGTGCCAGTTTGCTCGCCCCGCTGAGCAACTTCTGGCGCGCCTCGTCTGCGTAAGTCAGTTGTTTCGATGCCATGGGTCGTGTTCCCTGATCGAGTCGTTGGATGCCTCGGATGAACGATCGTCTGGGCAATATCCCATCGATGCACAACTTGCAGATGCAATTCCTGTGCCTCTTAACCGATCGTTCATTAGTCACGATTCCGTAAAGACTTATGACTCATTCCCGCTCGTGTTTCCCCGCCCTTGGTGCCATTCTGGCAGTATCGTCCGGTCCGCTCCCCGCCGATTCTGGCAGCCCTGTAGCGGATCATTGGTCCCCTTTTTCGATGGAGGATCATTGGTCAACTTTTGGGGATGGAGGTAAGGAATCCCTTCTCTGTCTCTCAAAACAGTTTTTCAGGTCGCAACTTGAATGGTGGATGGAGAGGAAGGAAGAATGCCGCTGGGTCGAGGAGAGGCTGAGGAAACCGGATCGAAATGTTGCCAGAATGTTACTCGGATTATTCGTTCTTTCCGCTGGGTCAACCGGAAACCGAACCTTATTCTCCGGGGTCCAGAAACTCTCCCCCCTTGAATCTGAGAGGGCCGCTTCCGATGCTATACCGCGAGTCTGGGTGCGGCGAGACATCGCAGTGCTCCAGACCATCGAAATCTGTTTGTGAACCTTTGAGGAATTGTCCCTATGGCAGAGCGTGGTAAGTTGGGCATTGTCGTTGGAGGAGGACCGGCTCCCGGCATCAATGGCGTCATCAGTTCCGTGACCATCGAAGCTATCAATCAAGGATTGGAGGTGATCGGCATTCGCGATGGATTCAAGCATTTGGTCAACGGCGATCTCACCCAGGTTCGCACTTTGACAATCCCGGATGTTGCCCCCTTTTACCAGAAGGGGGGAAGCCTTCTCGGCACCAGCCGGACCAACCCGACGAAAGACCCGCAGCACATGGCCAATGTCCTGGAGGGGTTGAGGCGCTTGGGGATCCAGTATCTGGTGACGATTGGCGGGGATGACACAGCTTTCAGCGGCAGTCAGGTGTATCAACATGCCCGCGGAGAAATCCGGGTAGCTCACGTACCCAAAACGATTGACAACGACCTGCCTTTGCCTCCTGGTATTCCCACCTTTGGTTTTGAGACGGCCCGGCATTACGGCGCTCAACTCGCGCGTAACCTGCATGAGGACGCCAAAACCACCAACCGCTGGTACATTGTGGTCAGCATGGGGCGCGCTGCCGGTCATCTGGCCCTGGGCATCGGCAAAGCCTCGGCGGCGACGGTGACCATCATCGCCGAGGAGTTCCAGAATCGCACGGTCACGCTGGAGCTGATCTGCGACATCATCATCGGTTCGATGATCAAGCGCAAGGCTCAGGGGAAGGGTTACGGCCTGGCGGTCCTGGCGGAGGGACTGATGGAAAGCATCGGCGAGGAACGCCTCAAGGAAATCCTGAGCCAAAATCCCGGCAAGTTCGGCAATATCGAGGTGGATGCCTTCGGGCACTTGCGGCTGGGCGAGATCGAATTTGGCCGACTGGTTCGCACCTTTTTGGCCGACCGCCTCAAGGCACTCGGTTTGAAATTTGACATGATCGACAAGGACCTGGGGTATGAGTTGCGTTGCGCCGATCCCATTCCCTTCGATGCAGAGTACACCCGCAATCTTGGCTACGGGGCCGTCAAGTTTCTTCTCTCGCCGCAGGCCGAACGCCACGGTGTGGTCATCACCTTCGTAGGCGGCAGCATGGTTCCCCGGCCCTTTGAGGAAATGATCGATCCGGCGACCCGGAAAATGCGCCCGCGACTCGTGGACATTCACAGCGAAACTTACGAGGTGGCCCGCCGCTATATGATCCGCTTGGAAAAGAGCGATTTCGACGATCCCGCACGCCTGGAAAAGCTCGCCGCCGTGGTCAAAATGACCCCGTCTCAATTCACAGAGCGCTTCGGCTACCTGGTGCACTGACGGCTGCTGCCTGCGGATGAGCCGCGCTAGCCCCGCGATGACTTGATCACGTCGGAGGCCAACCGGCCTTCCCCCGCCCTCTTTCCCCTTCGGTACAAACCCTCTGCCTCGGAAACAGGTCATACCCGGAGATCCCGCGTCATGAGTTCGGGCATCTCACTGAGACGCTGTTCCACTTTCCTTGCGGGATAATTCTGGGCATGCTTGCCTCTACTGCCTGCATGGATGGGCCGGCGGCTGTGATACTGGGTGTTTGAAATGAAACTTGAGATAGCCGGCTGATGCTGCTTTTTGGGGAATAGTTCCCGCTTTTCTCCATCCTACCTATTGAGATACTTCCCATTGTGCACTCACCGTGATCCGGATCCCTGGCGGCGTGACAGAGATCGCTGGTCCGACTGTAAGACCTATTCCGGGAATCGATCTACATATTGCTGGTGGAACTGTATCATGAGTGAATCTGTATATTATGGTTTGTTGGCAGATGTGGTAGTGGCTCTACATCTGGCCTATGTTGCGTATGTGGTTGTTGGGCAGGTTCTGATTGTGATCGCTGCCCCGTTCCGCTGGCAGTGGGCGCGCAATCCATGGTTCCGCCTGACCCATTTACTGGCCATTGCGATTGTGGCTTACGAAGCGATCATGGGAATCCGCTGTCCGTTGACGGTGTGGGAGGAGCAACTGCGCGAGTTGGCCGGCCAGCCCTTTGACAGCGGTCAAACTTTCCTAGGCCGCCTCTTCCACGACCTCCTGTTTTACGAAGGTTTGCCAGACATCTTTTTCACCACGCTCTATATCTCGATGCTTGTAGTAGTCCTTCAGGGAATCATTATGTATCCGCCGCGGATGTTTCGCATCAGACGAATGCCTCCGCCAGTCTCTCCAACTGCACACACATTGTCGCTACCAGCCTGAAGTGGTTAGGAAATTTTGTATCGCATCGTGTTGGCGACTGCTTGTGGAGTGCAGGGCTTGAATCCTCCACTCTTTAGGTAGAGTTCCGCGAAAGCCTCCCTCGACCGCTGGCCAATCCTCTGCCGGTAGCGCCCTTTCCATCCCAAGGTAACCGATCCTGTCAAGTGACTCCTCCGGTCGGGTCGATGAAGACAGCAGACTCGTCGATGATGACAAGGGGCATGGGTATCATCGCAGCCGGGCTGTTCCTTGGATCGCGGGGGGAGTTCTGGCGCGACTGGAGGCGAAAACTGGGTGTTTGCGCATGGAAAAACTGCCCTTAGAGCTGCAAAACTTCCGCCCGTGGAACTGTCAAAGGCTGATGTGAAGATCGTCGACCGGGCTGTTCTAGAGGGCGAGGTTGGAGGGCCAAAGGAGGGTTAGTGTGAGGGAGTCAGGCATAGCGTTGTCGGGGGCCGGTTTTGCGTTGGAGGGAAAGCGCTATTGCCCTCTGCCTGCTCTGGAGGCGGCGCGTCAGATGTGCCGGCGGGCTTGGCAACGGCGGGAAAGCGTGGTCATCACGGGTCCCAGCGGTGTGGGCAAAACCATGCTGTTGCGGCTCCTCCTGGCAGACCTGCCTCCCGCAGCAACGCTTTGGCTCATTCCCCATGGCCGGGCCGAGACCGCCGCCGAATTGTACCAGGCGATCCTCTTCGATCTCGGCCTTCCTTATCAGGGACGTTCCCCGCAGGAATTGCGCCTGGCCGTCTGGGAGGTATTAGTTTCTGCCAAGATGCCGGTGTCGCTGATCGTGGATGAAGCCCAGCATTTGGGGGAAGAAGCGATCGAAGAGATGCGGCTGTTGACCAGTTTCGGTAGCTTTCAAGGTGCGGTGGTGATCCCGGTATTGGCGGGGCAATGCGGACTTCTCGCCAAGCTGCGCCAACCAGCCTTGCAGTCCTTTGCCGCACGCGTGGGCCTCCATTGCCGTCTGGAAGCGTGGAGTGAAGAAGAGTCGCTGACCTTCCTGCGTTGGCATTGGCAACAGGCGTCGCTGCCGATCGAGGAGGAGGCGCTGGCATGGATCGCACGTGTTTGCCAGGGGAATGCCCACCGTTTGGTGCAATTGTCGCTGGAGGCCGAGCGCTTGGCCCAGGTGGATGAAGCTTCCTGTGTGGATGGTGAGGCGGTTTGGGAAGCCATCCAGCAACTGGGTTTATCGCCGAAGATAGCCGAGGAATCTGGGGAAGCGAAGTTGACTCAGCAACGGGAGCAGGAGGAAGAGGTGGGGGAGGGAATAGCCGCCGTGCCGCCGGGCCTTCCATCGGGGGATGGTTCTCGATGCGAGCGGCGGGCAGCCAGCAAAGATCAAGTCTCGTCCCTGGTTCAGACGAAGGAAGTAACAGCACCTGGCGGCGTACCGGAGGTAGAAGCAGCATGAGGGCCGCGGGGTTCTACTATCACAGCGAGGGCCAGGGATGAGCCGGCTTTACAACGCTATGACTGGAACGGATGCTGCCGCTCCTGTGCCTGCCGTTTCGATGGCGCCCGACGACGGGGTATGGGAGAACAGCCCGGAAGAGGTGCCGTACATCGAAATAGGCGGACCGGAAGGTCCGGTCGGCACCGTGGTCGCATCTTCAGCCGGTTCAGTCGCCTCGACTTCCCGCGGCAGCGGTGCGGCTGGGTTTTCCCGGACCGGTCCAACTCCTCAGACCCGGCCTTACCCCCGATTGGCCGATGCCTCACCACCGCTGTATCTCTCCGTGCGATTCCACGATTTTCCCGCGGCTCGCCAGAGCGACGCCCCTCAACCGTCCGAGCCGGATGCTTCTTTGGTTGTCTTTCATCAGCCGCAACATCCTATCAGCACCGAGTACAAAGAAGTTTGGGAAGCGATTGTCCAGCAGTGTCGGGGCAATGCCAGCCATCTACTACATTTTGTCGCGCCTGCGTCGGAAGCGGGAACTACAACCGTCATCTTGAACCTGGCCATTCAGGCGGCCCGCCAACGGGGGCGGATTGTCGTGGTGGATGCTCATGGGGAGCGGCCCGCTGTCGCCGCTCGCTTGGGTATGCCGTCCGCTCCTGGTTTGTCGGATGTGCTTGTGGGTCAGTGTCCTTTGACGCTGGCACTCCAGCCTACCGGGATCGAACGGTTGCACGTTCTCAGCGCAGGTGAGGCTTCACCAGTCCCACCCGAAGCAGTGGGCCGGTCTTTGCCGCTGGTACTGTCCCAATTGCGCCAGTGGTACGATTGGGTGCTCGTCGATGGAGGAGTGTGGGGCGAGAACCCTCAGCGCGACGCACTCTGTGCCGGAGCGGATTCTCTTTACGTCGTGGCGCGCGACGCCGATGTCTTTGGAGCTGCGGTTTCCGATCTGCGGGTCCAGGTGCGTCGACTGGGAGGGCAGGCCCGTGGGGCAATTGCCACTCGTTTAGCTTGAACTGACGCCGTGGCTCGCCGATTGAGTCTCGGTCGCGCGGCGTTCCCCTCTCATCCTTGGAGGCGCTCTTTCACCAGCCGGGCTAAGATTTGCGGGTCTTTCTGCTGGAGAATGTGGGTAATGCGCGCTTCGGGCACCTCCAGAGCGCGGAGATGAGCGGCCACATCCTCCCAGAGCCGGTCCCGCCGTTTTCCTTCAGCTAGATACAGCTCGCTGACCAGTTCCGCCAGCCGTTGCCAAGCGATCTGACCCCGATGGCGGTAGTAACGCTTGATGATCCGTTGCTGGTAGGGGGTATAATCTTCCAGGCTCATCGGTTCTTCTCCGGTGCGGCGACTCACTCGGAATCTTGAGGGATTAGAGCCAGACCCGCCGCGTTCATTCATTGTAGCTTCACGGCGTGAGTCCGTATTCCCCTCTTGTCCCCGCTGCTACTGGTATGCAAAACCCTTTCAGCTATCACTGCTCTGGAGTCTCAGGCGAGAGATTGTTGGCTAACGGAGTAATCGAGACCGACCATGTCGGGATCATCGAGATCGGTTACTTTCATCTCCGCTGCCAAGGCTAGGCATAACTGGGGGGATGAATAACCGTGGGGAATGAAAGGCGGATCAGGAGGCGGGGGAGTGCGGAAGCGGTGAGGGTTTGTCGGGGGCCGCTGAGGAGGAAGAGCCAAGATCCGTAGTGTCGTTGGAGGTGGACTGGGCGAGTCGTACCGCATCCCGTCCGCAGAAGCGCCAGAAGACACCGGGATGAATGAGAAACTGGCAGAAGGTCGCTGTGAGAATGCCGCCGAGGATGACCGTAGCGACGGGATAGAGGATTTCGCGGCCCGGTTGCTGCCCGCCGATGACCAGAGGCAGGAGGGCAAAACTGGCCGTCATCGCCGTCATGAGGACCGGCGTAAGGCGTTCCAACGTGCCACGCAGGATCATCTGTTCGCTGAAGCTCTCCCCCTCGTGCCGCATGAGATGGATGTAGTGGTTCATCAGCAGGATGCTATTGCGAATGGCGATACCTCCTAGCGATATGAAGCCGACAAGGCTAGCGACACTGACGGTCTGGCCGGTCACAACCAGGGCCAGGACGCCGCCGATAAAGGCGGTGGGGACAGCATTGAGGATTTGCAGGACGATCCGCAGGGAAGGCAACGGCATGAGCAGGAGCAGAAAGATGCCCAGTGCTGCCAGAGCGGCCAGGAGGCTCAAGGTTCGAGTGGCCCGTTGCTGACTGGCGAACTGACCGCCGTACTCGATGAAGTAACCCTCCGGCAGTTGAACGCGGTCCGCAACTACCTGTTCAATGTCGCGCACGACACTGACCAAGTCCCGCCCTTGCGCGTTGCAACGGACAATCAGCCGGCGGCGCAGATTGTCCCGCTTGACTTGGTTGGCGCCCGCATCGCCACCGGTGGGGGGGGTGACGTCCGCGATCTGCTCCAGATGCAGGTGGTCGCCGTTGGGCAACTCCAGGTGCAGATGGCGGAGATTGGCTACATCCGTGCGGTACGGTTCGTCAAAACGGAGGACCAAGTCGAAGCGCCGCTGCCCTTCGATGACTTGCGACACGACCGAACCCCGCAAGGCGGTTTGCAAGAAGTGCCCGACATATTCCCGGCTCAAGCCGTAATGGGCGAGGGCCTCGGGCTTGAGCTTGATGTGGACTTCCTCGACCAGTCCGATCCGTTCGATGACCAGGGAGCTGACGCCGGGGACCGTCGCCGCGGCGGAGCGGACTTCCTGAGCCAGACGCTCCAGCACATTCAGATCATCGCCGTAAATCTTGATCGCGATCTGAGCGGTGCTGCCGGAGATCAGGTGGCTGATGAGGTGGGCCAGGGGTTGCTCGACTTCGACATCGACCCCTGCGACTTCCTCCGTGACCGCTGAGCGGAGCAGGTGCAGGATTTCGCTGCGGCTTTTCCCGCAATCAGGGTTAATGGTGACAAAGAATTCGCTCTCGTTGGGCGGGTCAGCATGCTCGTCCAGTTCGGAGCGTCCTGTCCGGCGGGCATAGGTCAGAATCTCGCCGTGGGGATTGTCCGGAGAAACCTGATAGCGGCGCAGGAGGCGATCCACGACGGCAGCGATCTGATTCGAGGCTTGGAGCGAACTGCCGGAGGGGAGCAGGACGTTGATCTGGACGGTTCCTTCGTCGAAGGCCGGGAGGAAGTCACCGCCGAGCGTGGTCAGCCGCCAGGCGCAGTAGCCGACCAGGAGCCAGGTCGCCAAAAGCAGAAGGTAAGTGTAACGCATGCTCCAGCGGATGAGGATGCGGGCGATGGCCTTGAGAACTCGCACGAGCAGGCTCTCCCTTTCCCGATGGAGGACCGGCGCGCGCGACAGCAGGTAATACGACAGCACCGGCGTCAGAGTCAGGGACACCAGCAGGGAAGCGAGAATGGAAGTGATGTAGGCGATGGCCAAGGGAGTGAATAGCCGACCCTCGATCCCGGACAAGGCGAGCAGGGGGAGGAAAACCAGGATGACCACGAGGGTGCCGAAGACAATCGTGGAGCGGATTTCGACGCTGGCTTCGTAGATGACCCGCAGGGGAGAACGAGGCTGCGACGAGTGGGCGTTCTGCCGCAGCCGGCGAAAGATGTTTTCCACGTCCACTACGGAGTCGTCCACGAGTTCACCGATGGCCACTGCGATGCCACCCAACGTCATGATGTTGATGGAGAGCGGCGTGCCCGTGAGCTGACCGACCAGCCGGAAGATGATTGCTGTAATCGCTAGGGACAAGGGAATAGCAGTCAGCGAAATGAACGTGGTGCGGACGTTGAGCAGAAAGAGGAACAGAACCACCAGGACGAGCACGGCTCCGATGACAAGAGCTTCCCCGACGTTGTAGACGCCTCGATCGATGAAGTCCCGCTGCTGGTACAGATTGCGGTCGATGATAACATCTAGGGGGAGAGACGGTTCGATTTGGGCTAAGGTATCCTGGATGGCGGCGGTGACATGACGGGTGTCGGCCTGGGGTTGCTTGATGATATTGATGAGGATGCCCGGATGGCCGTTGATACTGGCATCGCCGCGAGGAAGCTGTGGGGCTTCGGTCACCCGTGCGACTTGTTCCAGGAGAACCGGACGATGTGGATGCGGGCGGAGGGGAATTTTCCGCAGGTCAGCCAGGACCTGCTCGCTGTGCGGTCCCAAGCGCCCCAATACGCGGATGGAGCGTTCCACATCTCGCAAGGTGGATAGCCCGCCGCTGGTATTGACGTTGTTCTGCTGCAAGGCAGTTTCCACATCGTGCAGGGTCAGGTCGAATTCGTGGAGGGCGTAAGGGTCGATCAGGACGTGATACTGCTTACGCCCACCGCCGACGGTGAGCACTTGAGCCACTCCAGGAACCTTGAGCAGCCGGGGGCGCACCACCCAGTCGGCCAGGGTGCGCAGCTCCATCTGCTGCCTCTGCTCGCTGGGGAAGAGGACCCAATGGGGCTTGCCGTCGAGTAGGAGCCAAAGATGGCGATTCCCTTCTGCATCCGGCGGTTGCCAGTGGGCAGCCTCGTAGGGGACGGTAGTCCAACGGCTGGGGTCCCGGCGCTCGGTTGGTTTCCAGACGGCAATGCGGGGGGAGGTCACGCCCGTAGCCGTGGCAGCGGGTGAGGAAGCTGGTGGTGGAGTTGGCGGAGGCGGAAGCTGCTCAACAACGTAAGGAGTATTCGGGATGGGGGCCAGGATGCCACCTTGAGGGCCGAGTTGCCGACGTAAACCCGCCAGCATGATCTGGCCGAGCAATGCCCCCGGCGGCGCCATGTAGGGGCGAACATCCGCGGGCAAATCCGCCGTCACTGTGGCCAGACGCTCCTGGACCACTTGGCGGGCGTACCGCTGTTCCACACCCCAATCGAACTCCACCACCACGGAGGAAAATCCCGGTGCCGACTGGGAACGCACGTCGGTCACTCCACTCGCCCCAATAACGGCGGATTCGATCGGAAAGGTCACGAGCGTTTCCACCTCTTCCGCTGCCAGGCCAGGGCATTCGGTCAAGATGGTGACCCGCGGACGGTCCAGCTCCGGGAACACATCGATCGACATCGTGCTCGCCAAGTAGCCGCCATAGAACAGAACAACCAGTGCAGCGATGACAATCAGCGGGCGGTGGCGCAGCGCAAAGAGAATAACGGCATTGAGCATGGGACATCACTCCTGGCAGTCCGAAGCTGGCGAACAGCGGGAAGGACATCGCCAGTGGGTTGGGTCAGGAATGAGCGGCAGGCGGTAGCCCCCATGGGGCGGCCGGTAGCTTTCATGGCTTTCCGCGAGCATGGCCTCAGTGATCATGGTCATGGTCCGAGCCGCCGGTCTGAGCGGCTTTGAGGGCGCGATTCAGGGCCGCTGCCTGGTTCAGTACCACGAGTTCCGCTTGCGTGATGCTCCGGTCGTTGGCCAGGACCGCCTCGCGCCAATCCTCGTACAACACGCGCACAGGTTTGCGGATGAACAGATCGCCCGCCTGAACGAAGACGTAGGCTTCCGGTCCTTCCCGTACCACAGCTTCCACCGGTACCACGAAGGGGTCGAGGCTCGTGAGGCCATCAGGGCCATTGGTGGTAAGCTTTTCCACAGGCACGCGCAGCCGGACCCGCTGTCCGGGGCGGAAGCGCCAGGCCAGATAGGTTTTGCCATTGCGCTCAAAAGACCGGGCCTGGTTGGGCAATGACAGATAGAACGGAAAGGTGCGGTTGCGAGGATCCAATTGGTTGCCTAAATGGTGGATAGTGAGCGGCTCAAGGGGTGGCCAATCTTCCGGTTCCTCATCCACAAAGTCGGCGGTCACGGGCCAGTTTTTCTCCGCTGCTTCGGTGAGGGCTTTGGCTTCGCTGGGAAAGGCCCAGCCTTCGATAAAGAGCCAGCGGTGGTCGGATAGGGTGCACAGATGTGCGCCAGCGGCCACCTGATCGCCCAGGCGGACCTTGAGCTCCTTGACCTCATAGAGGGTCTGGGCTGTGGGGGCATCGGAACGCAGCGGGACGGTCAGGAGCAGCGTGGTTTCCACCGCGCCTTTCTCAATCCGTTCAATCTGATCCGGTTGCAGGCCGTAAAGCTGCAACTGCCGGCGCAACGACTGAACAAGGTGCGTCAGGCGTTCTACCTGACTTTGTTGCCGCACGAGTTCTGCCGCAGCGACGCTACCCCCTTCGACCAAGCGCGCAATCCGGTCCCGCTCCACTTGCGCCAAAGCGAGTTCCTTGACTGTTTTGGCCAGTTCAATTTGGGTGGCTTGGAGAAACTCGCTGACTAGCTCGATGCGGAAGAGAAGCTGGCCGGGACGGACCGTCTCGCCAGGCCGAATGGCAATGTCCGTGATCACTCCTCCCACGCGGGCATGGATGCCTATGTCTGATTCTCCTGGTCGATCGACCACAACCCCAGGGATCAACAACGTTCGCCAATAGGGCCGCGGAGTCAAAGTCGCGGAACGCAGCCCCAGATTCTGCTGAGCCTGCGGCGAGAGTTTGATCCGATCGGCCGGGGCAGGTTCGGTTTCCCCCGCGTTTGCTTCCTCAACGGGAGGAGGCGGTGCTGGAAACACGTACGGCCACCAGTAAGCCTGTGTCTGATACGCAGCGACCAGGGCGCCGATGAGGCACAATCCCACCATGCCGCGAATAAGCCAATGCCCGATGCGCATAAAGAGCACTCCGCCTGATCTGAATCCCAGAAGCCGCCCCCCGGCAGGCCAACACTGCGGAGTTAGCCTCATCCCCGGGAGCACAAGGACCACCGATGTGGCGTCTGGGCTTCAATTGCGGAGTTGGCACAAAACCTGATGCAAGGGAGTTGGTGAGAAGCGTAAAGGCGGGGAGTAGGAGTCCAGCGAAAACGGGACAGAGTCGAGAATTGACAGCCCGTCCCAAGAAATCATCTCTACCGGGGGCATTTCCGGACTCGCTTCGTCGGGCAGATCTGCCGGGGTAGGCAGAATCCCCGGTGCCATCAGCGGTCGGGGGCGAACCAGGTGGCAGTCCGGATCATGTTCCACCAGCGGTTGCAGATGGTCGGTCAGGATGGACTCATCAGGAGTAACCGGGGCCGGTAGGGGTGGGATGTTCTGCCGCCCATCGAAAGGGGAAAGACCATGCAGATGCAGACTCGCCCCGCAGGTGCAGATGCGCACCGGTAGGGCGCCCGCTACGGTGATCGCGAGAGCCAACCAACGCAAAGCTATAAGCAGCGGTGCAGCCATCGGTGCGCAAAGTCCGGAAAAAGGCGGACTAGGTCTCAGCTTGCGGGACCGTTTAGTGACTAACCCAATTATGGTAGGTTAGGCTGCCGACGTCAACTCAGGCCGCAGCTTTCGGGGAAAACCATTTCCAGGCCGAGGAAAGAGGAGCTATATTGACAGACAACAATATGCCCAGATGTTGTTCCTGCCTCTATCCCTCCCTCCGTGTTGCGTTCACCGGAACCTTATCAAGGAGTATCCTATGGCTCGTCTCACTCGCCGTCGTTTCCTGCAAGTTGGTAGTACGGCACTGGTTGGGCCTTATGTGTGGCGCCGGCACGGTTACGCCGCTCCCAGCGAGACGGTTCTGCATGCTAGCTTTGGCGCCGGGGGTATGGCTGCGTCGGACATCAGCGCCCTGACGGCTTCCAAACATCTGCAATTGGTGGCAGTTGCCGAAGTCGATGAAGCTCGTTTAGGCAATCTCAAACAGCGGTTCCCCCATTGCACCGTCTACAAGGATTACCGCGTCCTCTTGGACAAGGAGAAAAATCTCGATTCGGTCAATGTCTCCACTCCGGACCATATGCATGCCCCGATCGCCTTGCGGGCGATGATGCGCGGTTTGCACGTGTATTGCCAGAAACCGCTCACTCATACCATTCAGGAAGCCCGCTGGATGCGGCAATTGGCTGCTGAAAAGAAGCTCGTCACCCAGATGGGGATTCAGATTCACAGCCATCCTATTCACAAGCAAGTGGTCCAAATGATCCATGACGGCGTGATCGGGAAGGTGAAGCAGGTGTACTCCTGGAGCGGCAAGCAGTGGGGCGATCCGCAGCCGCGTCCCAAACGGGAGGACACCCCGCCGCCGGGGTTCGATTGGAACTTATGGCTGGGCGTGGCGGCGGAACGACCGTTCATTGGCAACGGCTACTATCACCCTGGCAATTGGCGCAAACGCCTCGACTTCGGCACGGGGACCTTCGGCGACATGGGATGCCATATCCTCGATCCGGTCTTTGGTGCTCTGGGAGTGAGCCATCCCACCACGGTGTGCTCGGTTCTTCCCGGCCCCAATGACTACAACTGGCCGCTGGATGTGGAAGTGCATTACCGCTTTCCCGGCACCCAGTACACCACCGATCCGGTGACCCTGGTGTGGTATAACGGCAATGCTCGACCGCCGCAGGAAGTCCAAAAACTCCTCGGCAAACCGCTTCACGACCAAGGCTCGATTTATGTCGGAGAGAAGGGGATTCTCTACTCGCCCTACATTGCTCCTCCGCAATTGCTCCCCGCCGAGGCATTCCGCGATTACAAACTTCCTGAAGTCAAAGGGGACAATCACTATCTCCAGTACGTCGAAGCGATCCGTGGCCACGGCCAAACTTCCACCCCTTTTTCCTACTCCGGTCCGCTGACAGAGATGGTTTTGCTGGGCTGCCTCGCGACGCGATTCCCGAAAGTCGAGTTGCACTGGGATAGCGCCGCCCTTCGATTCACGAACCATGAGCCGGCCAATGCCTTCGTTCATAAAACCTACCGGCGGGGTTTCGAGGTGCCGGGATTGTGATTCGTTCCCCGTGGAGTCGGGAGCAGCATTGCGTGCCAGTACGTAGTCACGAGTATGTGGTGGGGGAGTTCCCCCCTCCTGGTGTTCCTTCCTCCGACATTTTTCATGATTTTTTCCTTGCATGAAGCATGGGGCAGTCAGGAAGATCAAAGAACCGGGAGCACTTTCCCTCTGTGAGGGATGGATTGTTCGGGGTCGTCGCGGGTGTCCCTTGGCTGCGCGGTTGGTTCCAGTGTGGCTGGCGCAGGAGCGGAAGCCCACCGGATGACCCATCGGACGTGAGCCTGGGAACCGTTCCTTCGCCCATGACAGGAGGATGACGCATGCGAACGATTCTGTTGCTTGTCGGGACCTTGTGGGTGGCCCCCCTTTGGGCTGCCGAGGGGGTAGTCAGCAAAGGAACGCCGCCGTTGCAATCGATTACGGCTCTAGCTTTCGGCCCGGATGGATTGCTGTTTTTGGGCGATCCGCAAAGTGGCATTGTGGTAGCCTTGTCTACCGGCGACACTAAGCCAGCGGGCAGTCAGGCTGTGAACATCGAACGGCTTGACGCGAAAATCGCCGGGCTGTTGGGAGTCGGCGAAAAGGAGGTGCGGATCCACGACCTGAAGGTGAATCCCGCCTCCGGGAACATTTACGTTGCGGTGACGCGCGGCACAGGAGCTGGCCAGCCTGCCCTCATTCGCGTCAAGCGCAACGGAGAAGTCGAGGCCGTTCCGCTCAAGGATGTGGAGTATTCCAGCGTCAAGCTGCCGAATCCCGGCAAGACGCAGCGGGAACCGTTGGGGGCTATTACCTGCATGGCCTTCGTGGGCGGCCGCCTCTTTGTGGCCGGCCTATCCAGCGAAGAGTTCGCTAGCACCCTGCGTGTCATTCCTTACCCCTTCAAGGAGGCGGATAAGGGCACCGTCATCGAAATCTATCACGGTTCGCATGGCCGCCTGGAAACCAACGCTCCGATTCGTACCTTCACACCCTACCGCATCGGCGAGGAAGAGTACATCATCGCCTCGTACACCTGCACTCCGCTCGTGAAAATCCCTGTGAAGGAACTTAAACCGGGGGCCAAGGTGCGCGGCGTCACCATTGCGGAGTTGGGCAATCGCAATCAGCCTTTGGACATGATTGCCTACACCAAGGATGGCCGGGAGTACATCATGACGGCCAATACGGCACGTGGCGTCCTCAAGATTCCCACCGAGGAATTCGCTACCGCTAAGCCCATCACCAGCCGCATTGCTGACACTGCGGGCGTCCGCTTCGAGAAAGTCGAGTCGCTCCAGAACGTCGTCCAGTTGGACAAGCTGGATGATAGCCGAGCGGTCATCCTCGTCCGCAGCGGGAATGGCTTTGATCTCAAGACGATTCCCTTGCCGTAAGGACGAATGGGTGAGCCAGGTCGTAGCAGAGAATGACCGCGAGGGCTAGCGGAGTACCGAGAGTCGCTCTCTGGCCCTCCTGGGTCTTTTGCTGGGATCCGAGGCCCCCTGCTTGCCTCCGCCTTCCCGTAACCTCCAAGCGGCGTGGCGTGCAGTCCTCCCCGGTGCCGGTAACGACATGTTTTGTGCTCTTCTCCAGGATAAAGCCATGATCATGCGGTCGTTCCAGAGTGTGAGTATTCTTGCTCTATGTGTTTCCTTTCCCGTTGTTTTCGTGGAGTTGGGAACGATCCTGTGTCCAGAAGGGGTTGAGGCTTCGCCGTCTGTACTCCGTGGAGAAGAAGCGGAACGGCCGGAGATCGTGCTGGTCTCCGTTCCTAGTTCTGGGACTGCTGGAGAGAAAATCTGGGTGATTGAGGCCCGGCATCTGCCTGCCGAGTGGCTCCAACGCTGGAAGCGTCAGCCGCCCGCTCCAGAGCAATGGCGGCTGCTGTTTCCCGTGCGAGTGGCGGAGGGGGCTGGGGATCGACCCGCCTTGGCCGGCACCTACAGTATGACCGCAAGCGGTGTGCGCTTCGAGCCGCTATATCCCCTGGCCGCGGGGCATGAGTATGTGGCCGAATTGCGGCTGTCTGCCAATCATCCGGCGGCGGTTCAAGTCCGGTTGAAGATACCCGCACCGGATCCGGGACCTCGCGTCCGAGTGGTGGCTGTTTATCCTTCAGCCGCCGTTCTGCCAGAAAATACTCTACGCTTCTACATTCATTTCTCCGGCGAGATGTCCCGTGGTGATGTTTATCGCCATTTTCGCCTTCTGCGCGAAGATGGCCGGGAAGTGCCTCATCCGTTTCTCGAACTGGACGAGGAATTGTGGTCCCATGATGGCCGACGGCTGACACTCCTGTTTCATCCAGGACGCGTCAAGCGGGAACTGGTGCCGCGCGAAGAAGAGGGGCCGATCCTGGAAGCGGGGCAGCGCTATACCCTGCTGATTCGCGGTGACTGGACGGATATCTATGGTCGGCCATTGGCTGCGGAATACCGCAAAACCTTCTTAGCAGTTCCGGCTGAGGAATCGCCTGTGGACCCCCAGCAATGGAAGCTCCAGTTGCCGCGGGCGGAAAGCCGGCAGCCTCTGCTGGTGCGTTTACCGCGCCCTCTGGATCGGGCATTGCTTGAACGGCTCGTGTGGCTGGAAACCGAAACCGGCCAGCGCCTCGACTTGACTCCGGCTGTAGGAGGCGGAGAACACCTTCTTACCTTCACGCCGCTACAGCCATGGTGTGCTGGGAACTACCGCCTCGTTGTGGACACACGCCTGGAGGATATGTGCGGCAATCGTGTCGGCCGACCGTTTGAAGTCGATCTCTTTGGCCCTATCACACGAGAAATTCGCATCGAAACGGTGGCCCTGCCCTTCACAATACGGTGATAGCATACCGTGATGGGTGCCCGTTCCTCACTTTCCCTGTTTTTGATCACGAATAGTCACGAACTGCGTGGTATAGGCACAACTAGGGACAAGCCTGGAGAAAAACGGTAGCACGCCGGGGTGGACGAATGCCCCGACGTGCTCCGCTCCCTTTCCCTCCTCTTCCAGGAGGCTGCACACTGGTCTGGCGGCCGTTAGTCGTCTGTCTCTCGACTCCCCACGGCAACTAGTGACGTCGGCTTGCCATCAAATGTGAAGGCCGCCACGGGTTCCAGAGTCTTCAACGAGAGCACGACTACGGTCTTGTCCGCCGGGTTGGTCAGGAAGCCGAATTGCTTCTCAGCATCGAAGGTGAGGTCATGGTGGCCGAAATGCCCCTCGACCGCGCTGGCTCCGACAGTAAGAGTCTTGATCAATTTCGCATCCTGGAGCTTGCCATCACGGTCGGGGTCCAGGTCGATGACGTGAAGCACTTCCGTGGCATTTTCCACCGGTTTGACACGATCACAGAACACGAAGGCATACAGCGGGCCGTAGGCGGTGTCCGCGAGGATTGGCGTGACCGGTTGTGTGCCTGGCGGTACGGGGAGGGGGACATACCACGGTTGGGGCTGCTCTGCGCGGGCATCCAGGATGGCGAGCGCAGCTTGCACGGTCTTGCCCGTGGTGAACAGCACATAGTTTTTGTGAGTGGTGAAGGCCCCGGTACGGCGTGGTTTGTCGTCTTCGGTACCGAGATCGATGTGATGCACTTTCACTGTATCTGGCGTCTGCCGCAATTCGAGATCCGCAGCCACCCAACAAATGCCGGCGCTTGGAGCAAAAAAGACCTTGCCGGCAGCAGTAGTGGCGCCGTGGATTCCGCCGCTAGGTAGATGGAAGGAGTAGGCAGGCGAACCGGCTTTGTCTCCCTGTATCGGAGTGACATCGACTCGTCCTTTATTTGACCCGCCGCCATCAATCCAGCAAGAGTAACCCACCTTATCCTCCACCACGGCTAAGGTGATGTGGTTGCCGCCGCCAGAGATGAAGCGGGGCGTGTCTTTGTGAAGGACACCCTCTTTGGTTTTCTGATAGCGGCTTGGGTCGATCCGGGTGTAGCCGTTGCGGCGATCATTGGCGAGGAAGAATTTACCATTGTACACGTACAGGTGGGCTGGATTACCCTGTTGGTCATCAAGTTTTTGATCCCAGACTAGAGGTGTCCGGCGGAAGTTCCAATGTCCGTGATCACCGTGATCGATGTAACGCACCCCGGTATCCAAAAGGACCCAGCCGCTCTGAAATGTGCCATCGGCATCGTCACGGACCCCGACAAGGAGGATATGATCCACGACATCCATCTGCACAAGTTTCTGCCGCTTAGGGTCGAGGTTGGGAAAGCCGTCCACCGTAGTCCAGGGATCATGCAACCACTGGTTCCCTTCACCGAGGCGAACAGTTGTCCATTTGAGGGTGCAGTTGTCAAGGTCCTGGACAAAGAGGCGGGTCAAGGGGCGGGGTTGGACGTTTTTCTTCCCTGGCTCGTCGTGATTCCCCGCAGAGGAGGAAGAAAGCGGCGATGATAGCCCCTCTTCCCGCCCATTGCAGCCGATGATTTGGCTAAGCAGGGCGATGAGAAGCACCAGAGACAGACCCCACAAGCGGCGTAGCATGGTCATACCTCCGTACCGAGTTGGTGAGCGAGTCGGGGGGCAGCGAATCCTGAGTCAAGAGCCATAAGCCCATCGACTTTCATCGCGAAGAAGTCCCCGTCGGCTGGCGGATGACGATCAGTTCGGTGCCTGTGCGGACGATGAAGGCGCCATCCACCGCGGCAACAGCGTAGACCACATCTCCAACCGTGGCGTAGCGGACGGCCTGCATCTCTTCCGGCGGAACAACCGGCCCTCCAGCCGGTCCCTTTCCCGGCGGCGGGGGTGGCAACTTCTTCTCCGCCTCTTTTCGGGCTTCAGCCAACCGGGCGGCGTATTCCTCGGGTGTCCAAAGACGGTTGACAGCCAGTTTCTCAAATTCTGCTCCACTCTTGAGGACGATCGTGATCCCCTTCTTGCCGAAGAAGTAGATGCGGTCTCCCGCGGCAATGGGTGTTGCCCAGACCTCATCTTCCAAGCGTTCAACGTAACGTGGCTCACCGGTGCGGGCATTCAGGCAGTGCACCATTCCCTCGCGAGTAAGGAAGTACACGTGCCCATCGTAGATTAGGGGGCTCGCAAAGGCACTCACCGCCTTCTTCCCCGGCCAGACCTGAGACAAGCTCCATTGTCCATTTTTGTGTTGCAAACGCAGCAGGCAGTTGGAACGAGCGGAGGCGGCGGCATCGGGCTTGAGGCGGTTGACCCCCGCTCCCAACACAATCCACTCCCCCTCGGCCACTGGGGAGGCGATGTTTAGCCCGACCAGATTGTCCAGAGTGGCCAAGACTTTACCCGTGGCGGCGTCATACACGGTGACGGTGTCTCCAGAAGCAACGACCACCACGGTAGTGTCATCGACTTGGGTCACCACAGGTGAGGTCCACGAAGTCCGCGACGGGCGATCCGCTTTCCAGCGTGTCTTACCGGTGGCCTTGTCGATAGCCACCAGGTAGGAGGGGCCGGAGTGATCGACCAGGATGAACAGTTGCTGGGCATCCTGGGCTAAGGAACTGGCCAGTTCATGATTGTTCTTGATGGCTCCATAGTCCTGGCTCAGGGAACGCTGCCAGCGGAGTTTGCCGTCGTGTTGCAGGGCGATCAGGTCCCCGCTTTCAAAGAAGCAGTAGACTCCTTGTTCATCTGCGATGGGGGTGGACGCAGCCCGGCTCATCATCGGATTGTTCCGCCCTTTCTGACTGGCGGAAAATTCCTTGTGCCAGACCACCCGACCATCCCTCAGGCGTACAGCTACAATGTGCAGCTTTTCTTTCTGCTCTCCTTCGACGGCGGTGACATAGACCTGTCCCTTCCAGACGACCGGCGACGACTGGCCGTAACCTGGCAGACGGATGCGGAAGGCGATGTTCTTTTGGGGGGACCACTCCAGCGGCAGGTTCCGGGCCACAGTGACGCTGCGGCCATCACCGCGGAAACCGGGCCAGACATTTCCTGCCACCCCAGCCGGGGATGAATCCTCACGCGCGTCAGACGGCGTGCCGACACCGCTGAGGACGATGCTCCAGCCGACGAGCCAGCTCCAGGTTGCTGTCATTGGCGACTCCTTCGTTTATGGGAAGAACCGATGTCCGAAGCCGGAGGGGGAAGGCGTTGCTATTTCCCTCTTTTTCCTTCGTTCCAACCGGCCTCGGTCATAGATAGCTATAGGACTCCTGCAAACACGGAGGGCAACCTCCGGCATTTCACGTTTGGAAGATGACTGGAGTCTTCGTTCGCATGCTGGGGGTCCTCAATCATTTCCCGGAAGAACCTCCCCTCCTGCGCGAGTCGCCATGGCTCGCCAGACGGCTACCGGGATGTCGTTCCGAATGAAGCGCACGCTGCCGTCGGCAAAACAGCAGTTGACACCTCCTGCGAAGAAGCTGCGGGCGGTGTACCAACCGGCGCCATGCCCTAGACAGTCCGGAATTGCACTGTTCGGCGGCAGGTAGGCGTTGAAACAGGTAGCTGCCAGGTCGGGTTGGATCCAACCTCCGCCGCGCGCCCCACGCCATTGGGTGGCACTCACACATTCACTTTCCGTAAGCGGAGGGTTCAAACCCAGGGTTGGGTCAGGTCTGCGTCCTGCGGAGCGGTTGGCCGAGTGGCGGGCCGGGCCGGTAGGCCGCGGTCCTGTGACATCGTAACCGGCGCCCAGGATGGTTTGCGACAAAAGCAGCGTGTTGGAAGTGCCATCGGTAATGTCAGTCAACTTGACACGAGAACCACGCCAGAAAACGCCATCGGTCGGCGCAGAATGCGAGACATACGGACCCACGCCGCTCCCCACGTTGATCACGTAATTCGTGCCGGCCAGGGTCGCCGCGAAATAGTTGCGGAAAAGAGGGTCCTGGCCATCCGCCGGGCAGAGGAACAGCTTGACCACCGTTTGAGCCGCGGCAGCATGGACGGGATTGAGTGTCCGCCACGGCCCGCTGCCGAGGTAGAGCGGCTGCCTCAAGTCGATCAAGCGCTGCAAGTTTTCCTGCTCCACATACGGCAGAATCTGGGCGTGGGCTGAGAAGCCGTAGTTGATAGAGCCGCTGACCGGGCCTTCCGCCGCCGGCAGTACTTGCAAGGCATCATGATGATTGTGCATCGCGAGTCCCAGTTGCTTGAGATTGTTTTGACTCGACAAGCGTGCCGCGGCTTCACGGACCTTTTGCACCGCGGGGAGCAGCAGGCCGATCAAGATGGCGATAATCGCAATCACTACGAGCAACTCGATGAGGGTGAACGCCGCCCGCGACATTGGCCGGATAATCTTCATGGTGTATCCTCCACATGACTACGATAAACCAGGTTCCATGATTGACAACATTGATATTACTAAGTAATACCATACAGTCAATCCTCCGAACAAAAATTTTTTCCGGACTTACGTAAAATATCTTTTTACAACATATTACGATTAGGAAATTTGAAGATTCCGAGCATCAGCTTTCCGCTAGCGGGATCGCGTCGTGGTGGGAGATAATGATGGTCGAGGGGTGTGACGTGGTCGAGTGGCACGGGGATGATTCCTCGAAGCCAGAGGCATCAAGCCAACGGTCAAGGTGTCTGAGTGTTGTGAGTGCAGGAGTGGTCTCCAGGAAATGCGGCAGGGAGGATGGAATCATGGGCCGCGGAGTGGCAAGTCTGGCGGTGGTAGTAGTGCTGATGCTGGCGGACGGTTCAGCAGCATGGGGCCAGTTCCGGGCCGGTTTCTTGCCTCCGTCGGGCCGAGGGGTGGTGCGTGGCGGTGGGGTTGGCGTGATCATTCCGGGCCGGCGCGTCATCATCTCCGGTTTTGTCGGAGGGTTTGGGTATCGCTATTGGGATTGGGGGGGCTGGGGACCCGCCGGCTGGTATGGCAGGGGTCCTTGTGGTGGAATCTTGGGATGGGGCAGCACCCCCTGGTTTGGACCTTCGCGGTGGTGGATCGGCGGCTGGTGGTATCCACCGGTGACCACGTGGACGCCGGCTGGGTGGGTCCCTGGCTTTTTACCGCCGGGTTGGGGCGTAGGGCCGGGATGGAACGTTGGTCCTTGGGGCGTCTGGCCGGTGATGTGGGACGATCCCTGGCTGGGGCCGCTGGGCTGGCCGTTGGTTCAAGCGCCGCCGGACCCCGACCTGCCGGGAGCATTTCGAGCGGCAGACCAGATGGCAATGCGTCCGGCAAACCCGCTCCGTGAGGGGAGGATAAATCCTCCTCCAGTCCAGGCACGGGATGCAGAAGTCTGGGATGGCCATCGGCTAACACCTCCGCCTCCGGAAGCGCCGCGGGAGTTCCTCGTGATCAGCCCGCAACAACCAGGAGCAATCGCCGCCTCGTCGGTGCCGCGTCGTGTTGCCCAGGCAGAGCCTATCCCTCCCGCGACTTCCCAGAAGGGGGGAGCACAGCCTTTCGGGGATTATTTGGTGATCAGTCCCCAGAGAAGTGGCGTACCGAGGATTCAGGAGCCGAAGGTTACACCGTCAGTCCATCGCGGCGCAGAACCGGTCAGCACAGTCCCCGAAGCGGCCGTCGGGGCTATGCCTTTTCGGGTGGACCCCTTTGCAGTACCCCTCGCCTTGAAGGTGGAACAGCCCGATCCCGATCCTCGCAAGGAAGCGCAGCGTCTGGTTCAGCAGGGCCGGGCGGCCTTTGCGGCGGGTGAATATGGTCGGGCAGCTCGGTTATTCGCAGGGGCGGCAGAGAAAGACCCGGATTTACCCTTTCCCCGTTACTGGCAAGCTCAAGCGGAGATCGCCGCCGGGCGCTATGCCGATGCCTTTGCCGCTTTACGCCTGGGACTGCAACGCCATCCCCAAGCGGGGCCGCATTTCGATCCCAAGGAACCGTATGGTTCCCAGCCCCGAAAATATGCCGATCATCTAGCGGCACTGCGTCGGGCGGTGGCGGATCAACCCCAGGAGCCGGCCCTCGCCTATCTACTGGCCTGGCAACTCTGGTTGGCCGGAGAAAAAGCCGAGGCCCGCCGCTGGTGGGAGCGATCCCAAACCCTCGGCGGACCCACGGATTGGCCGGCCTTATTCCCGTGATTTTTCCTCCCTGTCAGTCCAGTGCCAGCACACTATTCAGTGTCATTGCAGTGGCAGCAACCAGCATCACCTCAGTTCGCAACGAACCGGGTTCACAACGAACCGTAAGAGGGGAGTTACTTCTTCCGAATCTGGACAGCATGGAGGAAGAAGTTGCGGTCGTATTCATTTTCCTTGTAAGCGTCGTTGAGGAAGGCGATTTCCAGCTTCTGCTTTCCGCCGGCTAGTTTGGCTGTGAAGGAGTACTTTTTTCGCTCTTCACCGGTGCAGGTGTGCTCTTTGACGACGACCGTCTCGCCGCAGGTGATCCGGAACTTCGCCAGTTCCTTTTGCGCTTCGGTGCAACTGGCTTCGATGGTGATGGCGTACTCGCCCGCTTCCGGAAGATGAATTTCTGCCACGGCTGACCCATTCGTGTAAAAGTAAAAACGCTCTTCGCCGGGGTCGTAACCGCCCAATTCCTTGCCGCCTTCAAAAGCCGGCTTCCATTGGAATTCGCTGAGAGGGGGGATTTTCACGTCCTCGGCTGCGAGGATCGTACTGCAAAGACCTCCTGCTAGTGCGAGACAGACGACCAGACGCATGCGAACGGCCTCCTGGAAAAACATGGGTTTCCGGCAGCGTAGATGATGCAGGGAGCAGACTTGACTTGAAACAATAATAGGACAAAACCGATAACCCAGCCAGAGCGCAACCGAGGAAAGGGAACCGAGGAGGAGAGGAACGGCATTCCGCTAAAATGTTAGCCCAGAAGCCGATGGCCTTGCATTCGGAATGCATCCGTAAGAGGGAAGGAAGTACGTACGGGAAGGGAACGCTGATTGCCCAGAAGACACCAATTTCCAGAGGGATGGATCGGGGATGTTGCTATTGTCCTGTAGCGGATTGAGCCGAGGGTATTCGGCCACCCCTTTGTTTGAGGGCGTCGAATTCGAGCTGCACGCTGGGGATCGCCTGGGGCTTGTGGGTCCCAACGGGGCGGGAAAAACCACGTTACTGCGGGTCCTAGCGGGACAGGATAGTCCGGACAGCGGGCGCGTGCAACATCACGCCGGCGCACGTGTCGGCCTGTTGGAGCAACAGGCCCATTTCCCGCCAGATTGGAGCGTGTATCAAGTGGCCCAGAGCGGCCTTGACGAGCTGATAGCCGCCCAACAGCAATTTGAGCAAGTCGCCAGCGAACTGGCCCACTGCACCGATGAGGATCGCCGCCGGCAGCTCAGTGCTCAGTACGATCGCCTGCACGAGTGGCTGCGCCACCACAATGCGTATCAACTCGATCATCAGATCGAAGCGGTGCTGAGCGGCTTGGGGTTTGGGCCAGAGGATTATCACCGACCCGCAGCTACCCTCTCCGGCGGGCAACAGCGGCGCTTGCTGCTCGCCCGATTACTCCTGGCTGCCCCAGATGTCTTGCTGTTGGACGAACCGAGCAACCATCTGGATATTCACATGACCCGCTGGCTGGAGGAATACCTGGTCCGCCAAGCGGAAGGGATGGTGATCGTCAGTCATGACCGCTATTTCCTCAACCGAGTGGCGACCCGCATTTTGGAATTGCATCAGCGGCGGATCACGAGTTATCCCGGCAATTACGACCAGTACGTCCGGCTTCGCCAAGAACGCTACGAGCGGCAACTCAAGGAATACGAGGCCCAACAGGAGTTTATCGCCCGGCAGGAAGAGTACATCCGGCGGGTGCACTACGGCCAGCTTGCGCGGCAGGCGCAATCGCGAGCCAAGGTCCTGGAGAAACTGGAGCGATTGGAAAAGCCAGTGCTGCCGGGTATGCCTCGCATCCGTTTCCGCGAGGTGCCTCGCTGCGGCGATGTGGTCGTCCGGGCGGAAAACCTGGGCATGCGCTACGGACAGCGCGTGCTCTTCCGCAATCTGAACCTGGAGTTGCCGCGGGGCAAGCGCCTCGGCATCCTCGGACCCAACGGATGTGGCAAATCCACCCTCCTGCGCATCCTGATCGGAGAGGAGGCGCCTAGTGAAGGACGGGTCGAGATAGGACATCGTGTTGTCATTGGCTATCTGGATCAGCAACTGGCTGTCTTGAATCCGGAACAGACCGTATTGCAGGCGGTACGCCCTGCCGATGATCCGGACATCACGGAACAGACCCTCCGCGATCTGCTCGGGAGTTTCGGTTTGTCGGGGGAGGTGGTGGAGCAGCCGGTGGGCAGTCTCTCCGGCGGGGAGCGCAGCCGGGCTGCCCTCGCCCGTTTGACCTTACAGCGGGCCAATCTGCTCGTTCTTGACGAACCGACCAATCATCTGGACATCTGGGCTTGTGACGCTCTGGAAGAAGCCTTGCGAGCCTTCGATGGCTCCGTCATCGTGGTCAGTCATGACCGCTATTTCCTCAACCGGGTCGTTGATATGCTCATTGTTTTCGACCACGGCACCACGGAGGTGGTTTACGGGAATTATGACTTGTACGAATCCTTACGGCAAAGCCGCCTGTCGGCCGCTGCGGCCAATAAAGAAGCGGGGGGTTCGGCTCCATCCGCTTCCCGTTCCTCCCGACACGCGGGGGCAGAGGGAGGAGGTATGCCGCGATCCTCTAGCAGTAAGCCGCGGCGCAAACGCCGCTTCCCCTACCGCAAAGTTGCTGACATCGAAGCCGACATAGCCGCGGCGGAAAGCCGCTTGGCTAGCCTGGAAGCTGAATTGCAGAATCCCGACCTTTACCGCGATGCCGATCGTGTCCGCACCACTTTACAGCAGATCGAACAGCTCAAAGCCGCCTTGACCCAACTTTATGAGCACTGGGAAGAGGCCGTGGAACTCAACGGCTGATTCTGGGAGTCCGCCTTTTCCCGCGAGAACGTGCCATCTTTTTTCTAGGAACATGCAACTGTCATAGATTCTGGCTACTCCTGGTGTTACTGTGAAGCACGGAACTTTTGCACGTTACGGTGAAGGACGGGAGTCGGCATACAGACCTCGGACCATCCCGAAACAGGGTTCCGTGGCAAATCACACGCCAAGGGCATGAGGGCAAGGGCATGAAAATCCTGCACACCGCCGATTGGCATCTCGGCGACCGCTTGGGGCAGCGGATCGATCGAACCGAGGATTTGCGTCGTGCTGTCGAGCAGATCGCAGAGTATTGCCAGCAAGAAGAGGTGGATGTGTTGCTGGTGGCGGGCGATCTGTTTAGTGAGATGGTACGGCCCGACTCCTGGAGGGAACATATCGAACACCTGGAACAAACCTTTCGCCCCTTCTTACTCCGCGGGGGAACGATTGTAGCCTTGACGGGAAACCACGACAATGAGCATCTCTGTGGTACCATTGTCGAAGCGATGGGATTGGTTGAACCGGCGGAAGTGACTCCCTCGGCTGCCACTCCTAGCCGCAGCGGCCGCTTCTATTTGGCGACACGTCCCACCCTGCTTTGTCTAGCGGACCGCCGGAATACACGCGTGCAGTTTGTCCTCATGCCTTATCCTCGGCCTACGCATTTCGCGCCGGATTTCTTCGTGCCCCGGTCCGGCACCACCCCCCAGGAACGGGCTAACATGCTGAGTAGCTGCTGGGTCCGAACCTTGGAAAAAATATGCAGTGCGCCGGGATTCGATCCGACCA
Source organism: Thermogemmata fonticola (assembly GCF_013694095.1). NCBI lineage: Bacteria > Pseudomonadati > Planctomycetota > Planctomycetia > Gemmatales > Gemmataceae > Thermogemmata > Thermogemmata fonticola. The sequence continues at coordinate 63,648 of NZ_JACEFB010000012.1, forward strand.
TACCGGCGGTTCTAGCGGGCCACATTCAGCTTTATGGGGCAGACATCAGTCATGGCCTCTTTCGTATCCATCCGCCGGATGATGTGGTGATTCCAAGGGCGCAGTGGGTCGAATGGTTCGACTACATCGCCCTGGGACATATCCACAAGCCCCAGGTGTTGAACGGTCAGCCGCACATCCGCTACAGCGGTAGCATCGAATGCTTGGACTTGGGGGAAAAAGATGATCGGAAGGGTGTGGTCATTGTGGAAGTAGGAGGCCAGGGCTTATCCGCCGAGCCGCGGTTCTTGCCCCTTCCTGCCACTCCCATCGAAGAAATCCACATCCGGGACTCGGAGTCGGACCTGCCGCGATTGGAACAGCTGTATCCACCAGAATGGCGGCAGCGAGCGCTGGTCAAACTTGTCATCCACTATCAGGCCGGCCACGACATCCTAGACGACATCCTAGAGAAAGCTGCCCAGCTCTTTCCTCGTTGGTATGAGCGGGACTGGAGAGAGGTCAACGCTCTGGGGCAACCCTGGCCTCTCGAAGAGTATGAGGCCTGCCATCACCAAAGTGTCGCCCAGGTGGTACGGGAGTATGTGGAGCACAACCTGGCCGATCAACCGGAAGAAGAACGGCAGGCTTTGTTGCAGATGGTGGAAAAAGTGCTGCAAGAGTGCGGGGAAATCCCCACCGGGGCAACGGTGACTTCATCGGGGATTCCCTCCTTATCCTCCTGCCCTGGAGCAGCCGCAATGGAAAGTGAGGACGAGGCGGATGCCGGCGGATTCCTCTGGGAAGAAAGCGAAGGAGAATAAGCGGTTCCTGGTGGGGGACTCTGCCCACTCGCGGCGAGGCATGAGAGCGAATAGCACCGGTGAACAACGCGGGGGGTAAAAAAGGAATACCACCGCACCTGCCTGAAGGGCCGAGTCTTATCGTCGGCGATGCCAGGCGCGGTGGTAGCAGAAAAATGAAGGTTGGCTGATGCGGAGGTGATCGCCGCCCGAACCTGATCAGCCGTCGAGGCTAGCCGCCTGACTGCGACCAAGGTCAATGGCAGAACGATCAATAGAGGTCATCGTAGTTGCCGCCGGCGGCGCCCTTCTTGGCTTCCTCCTTCTTCGGCTCCTCGGCGACGAGCGCATCCGAGGTGAGCAGGAGAGTCGCCACGCTGGCAGCATTTTGCAGGGCACTGCGGACGACTTTGGTGGGGTCGATGATTCCTTTCTTGACCATGTCGCAGAACTCACCAGCCCGCGCGTCGTAGCCGTAGTTAGTGTCCTTGTTTTCCAGGATTTTGCTGGCGATGACATTGCCATCCTCGCCGGCATTTTCGACGATCTGGCGTAGGGGTGCCCGGCAGGCACGCAGGATGATGTTGTAGCCCACCTTTTCATCATCGGTGAGTGATTCCGGCGGCTGGACGGCTGTTGCCGCCCGCAGCAGAGCGACACCGCCACCAGGAAGGATCCCCTCCTGGTAGGCCGCTTTCGTGGCGTGCATCGCGTCCTCTACCCGCATCTTCTTCTCTTTCACTTCCGTTTCTGTGGCACCACCCACATTGATCTTGGCGACCCCGCCCTTGAGCTTGGCGATCCGCTCGCTCAGCTTCTCCCGGTCGTAGTCGCTGGTGCTCTTCTCCAGTTCCTTCTGGATGCTGGCGATGCGGGCTTCGATGTCGGCCTTCTTGCCGGCTCCCTCGATGATGGTGGTGTTGTCCTTATCCACCTTGACTTTCTTGGCCCGGCCCAAGTCCGCCAGGGTGACATTCTCCAGTTTGATGCCCAAGTCCTCGAAAATGGCCCGACCGCCGGTGAGGATGGCGATATCCTGGAGCATGGCCTTGCGGCGGTCGCCGTAGCCCGGCGCCTTGACGGCACAGACGCGGAAGGCCCCCTGCGAGCGGATGACATTGACCACCAGGGTAGCCAGGGCCTCGCCTTCGACTTCTTCCGCGATGATCAACAACGGGCGCCGCTGATCATACACCTTCTCCAGAATGGGGATCAGGTCCCGGCTGCTGGTGATCTTCTTTTCGTGAATGAGGATGTAGGCATCCTCCAGTTCGCATTCCATCGTTTCGGGGTTGGTGATGAAGTAGGGGGAGAGGTAACCCCGGTCGAACTGCATTCCCTCAACAAACTCATAGGTGGTTTCGATGGTCTTGGCTTCCTCCACCGTGATCACGCCATCCTTGCCCACCTTGTCCATGGCCTCGGCAATGATGTTGCCGATAACTTCGTCCCCGTTGGCAGCAACCGTAGCGACGTTTTTGAGATCAGCCTTTCCCTTGACCGGAATAGTCATGTCCTTGAGTTTGGCGACGACATCTTCGACGGCCTTGTCCATGCCGCGCTTCATCAACATGGGGTTGGAACCGGCCACGACGGCGCGCAGTCCCTCCAAGAAGATGGACTCCGCTAGAACCGTCGCTGTTGTGGTTCCGTCCCCGGCCACGTCGCCGGTCTTGGAGGCCACTTCCTTGACCAAGGCGGCGCCGATGTTCTCGGCATGATCGGGCAATTGGATTTCCTTAGCCACGGTCACGCCATCCTTGGTAACGGTTGGGCTGCCGAACGACTTCTGAATCACCACATTACGGCCCTTTGGTCCCAACGTTACCTTGACAGCGCGGGCCAGCTTAGCGATGCCCCGCTTCATGGCCTCACGGGCTTCCTGATCGAAAATCAGTTGTTTGGCGCTCATGCTCGTTTCCTCAGTATTAGTTCAGTGACACCACAAACTTCGGACCCACTAGGAACCTCATGGACCTGCCGCCAAGGCTAGCCACGGAGGCAGGTGTTGATTTTCCTCAAAGCCTGATCGTTTTTTGTACCCTTCATGCCGGGAAGGCAGGCTCCGGCTGGAGAGTTTCACCATGATAGGATCCCGTCCCGTGGAAGGCATCCTCTTCTCCCCCGGCGTTATTCTCCACTCCGGCTTACTTCTCCTCGATCACGCAGAGCACATCTGATTCATGCATGATGAGGATTTCTTCGTTCTTGGCTCGATCTTTGAACTCGTCGCCGGCCCAAGAGGTGAACAGAACCCGGTCCCCAGCTTTCAGTTGCATCGGGGCACGCGTTCCGTCCTTCTTCAACTTGCCAGGCCCCACCGCCAGAACGACACCCCGTTGGGGCTTGTTCTTGGCAGTATCCGGGAGAACAATCCCTCCCGCCGTCGTCTCTTCGGGGGCTTCCCGACGTACCACAATCCGGTCACCGAGAGGTCGCAAGGCCATAATATCTGTCCTCGTGATCGCTCCTCCACATTCTGGCTGGACGCCAGATTCGCCACAATCCAGGCGATTTCGCCATAATCCAGGCGATACGTGTTCCCTGCAAGTCGCGTGCCGTCATGGAAATAAGCGTAACAGTTTATTTGGCAAAGAATTATGGATCATCCCTGGGACGCTATCCTGGAACTATTCTGCCAGAGTGGCGCGGTTGGCGTCCTGGACCTGTCGCTTTGGCAGGACCGCCTTTGCGCCGCGTGGGAATTTTGACTTTCCCACTCTGAGCCTGGTTGGATGGGTCGAAGTCTGCGTGGTTCCGTCTCCATTTGGCTCCGTCGGAGTCCCATTGCTGTGAGTTTGGCTGGGTGCGGAGTTCACATTCAGCCCCATTTGGAGCCTACCCCGTCCGGTTGCTTCGGAGGAGTTGTCTTCAGGAGTGTGGGGGATCAGGGGTGGGGTTCAGCGGCGAGCGGTCCGGATGTGTGGCTATCGGGGAGCAGAGGCGCGGCTCCTTTGCGGAGCTTCAGATTGATCATCTCCACAGCCACAGCAAAGGCCATAGCGAAGTAGATGTAGCCTTTGTCCAGATGTTGGCCCAACCCTTCTGCCGCCAACAACACACCGATGAGGATGAGAAAACTCAAGGCCAGCACTTTGATGGTCGGATGGCGATCCACAAAGGTGCCGATGGGGCGGGCAAAAACCAACATGACGAGCATAGCCAGCACCATCGCGGTGACCATGATCCAAACCTCTTCCACCATGCCAATGGCGGTGATGACAGAATCCAGAGAAAACACAATATCGATCAGAGCAATGGTGATGACGGCGGAGAGGAAGTGCGTGGGTCGCCGGGTCGGGGTAGCTGATCGACTTTCAGGACGAGCCTGTTCCAGCTTCTCATGCATTTCCCGGACGCTTTTGCCGATGAGGAACAATCCTCCGCCGAGGAGGATCAGGTCCCGCCAGGAGATCACGCGGGCTTCCCAGTCATGGAGGAAGGGAAGGGGGGGCAAGGTGAACAGAGGAGCGGTCAAGCCTATGAGGAATGAGAGAAAGAGCAGCAGCAGCAGTCGCATTCCCAGAGCAGCGGCTAAGCCGAAGCGGCGGGCCAAAGATTGTTGCGCCGGTGGCAATTTGCCCACTACGATCGTGAGGAAAATGATGTTATCGATGCCCAGGACGATTTCCATGAGTGTCAAAGTGACCAAACCGATCAAGAGAGCGGTCCAACTGCTGGGTCCAATGTCGAGGAAGCGAATTTCTGCCAACTCGGTCCGCGGCCAGGATTCCTGGCCGGTTGCCGTAAGCACGGGAAACTCGCGCACTAAAATCTGACCGCGCAGAATCGACTTGTCCCGCAGTTGGACCACGTCCAGCGCGGGGGAATCGGTGTCCTCGCGAGCAAACGTCAGGCGGAGGATCTGATCGCTTCGCAGTTCCAAGATGCCGATGTCGCTTTGGAGTCGAATGGCGGGCAGCAGTAGGGTTGCCTCTTGAGGGGTAGGGGCGGCCTTCCGGCTGGCTCGGATGCGAAAGCCGGGGGACTCCGAGGCTGAGGATTCCGCCACCGGTGTGTGTGTTCCTGAGGCTGCCATGACCGCAGAACCCCAGCCGATCAGCGCAGCCAGCAGTAGCAATGTTCCTCGCAAAGAGTGGGCAGGCATGGTGATGTCTCCCTCTGGCAAGCTCGGAGGTCACCGTTGAGCGGCATAGAGGAGTTGCCCGCGATGGACCAGGGCAAATTCAGGAGCTTCCACTGGCTCATGGGGCAGCAAGCGGAGCAGGCGGAGTTCATCGAGCTGGATCAGCCCTTGATGGAAGGCAGGAATGCCGAGGGCGGGATGCCGGGTCGCCAAAGCGGCGAACAGTTCTGGCAGCAGGCAGGGAGCGGGAGTCGCTGCTGCCCGCTGATCCAGGTAATCCAGGGCATCGGCGGCCCAGGGGATCAATTGCCGGACTGGTTCGCCCAAAAGGGTCCGGTCCAGTTCGCAGCGGCGCAGAGCGGCCTCCAGCCTTTGGCTCAGGTGCTGAAGGCGTTCTCGGAGGGCATTCGCCTGGGCTTCAAACCGTTCGGCGAGTGCAGCTAGCTCTTGGCGAAATTGGACCATCCAGGCAGGGAGGCCAGCGCGGGTCAGGTCCACCGTTTGCTTCCATTCCCGCAAGATAGCCTGGGGAGAGTCGTGCTGATGGACGAATTGGACGGCAGCAGGTGTGGCCCGGACCCATTCGGTGAGGATTTTCCCGCGAGTTTCCCGCCGGGTGATCTGGAGCAAGCCATGACGCAAGGCCAGAGCTGCCGCCGTGGCTGCGGGTCCGACACGTTGGGCGAACAAACCGGGGAGCTTCCCGGAACGGAACAGTCGCTGCTCCCCTTCCTGACTTAGGGCGGCGCGCAGGGCCAGAAGCAATGCCTCCAGCACCGCGGGGTCGGCTGACAGACGATTCAGTTCCTCAGCGGGGATGGGTTCGGGAGCGTCCATCCGTGGCTTCTCCTGTTGCTGGCGCAAACAGAACAGCTTTCCGGAAACTGACGTGGCCCTAGTCTATCGATTCGAGAGCATTGCGGGAAAGACCAAAAGGTTGGGCGGCTGGTCTCGGCGGGTACCAAGCGGGCGGCCCCAAGCAAGCAGCATCTGTCTTGACGACTCCCGGCGGCTTGAAGGATACAATGATCAGTCTGGTGTGAGAGGAGGCTCAACCGTGAATGCCGGAACCCATGCCGAAGGCGTCCCTACAGAAGGGACCACAAGTCCCTCCCGCCTGGATGGGGTGGATCGAGGAGTGGATCGCCCCCGGATTCTCAGCGGCGTGCAACCCTCTGGCAAATTGCATTTGGGGAATTATTTCGGGGCCATCCGCCAACACATTCAGCGGCAGGACCAGGGGGATTGCTTTTACTTCATCGCGGACTATCATGCTCTGACCAGTTTGCGGGAAGCGGAGGAACGGGAAAAGGCCATCGCGGCGAAGAACAAGGCTTACCTTCCCCGTCCGGCACGGCAGATTCTCGCTGAGAATATCCGCGATGTCGCCCTGGATTATCTCGCCTTGGGTTTGGACCCCAAAAAGGTGATATTTTTCCGCCAGTCCGATGTGCCGGAGGTGACCGAGTTGGCTTGGATTCTCTCGACCGTCACCGGTATGGGGCTATTGGAACGGGCCCATTCGTACAAGGACAAACTGGCCAAGGGGATCACGCCGAATGTGGGGTTGTTCACTTATCCCGTCCTGATGGCAGCGGATATACTGCTCTATCGGTCGCATTTGGTTCCGGTGGGGAAAGATCAGGAACAGCATCTGGAGATGACGCGGGACATTGCCGGAGCCTTCAATCACGCCTACGGGGAGGTATTCCCTTTGCCGCAGGCCGTGTTCAACGACACCCCAGTGGTGCCAGGGACCGACGGCCAGAAGATGAGTAAGAGCTACGGCAATACCATCGAGATCTTTGCCGAGGGAAAGGCTCTGGAACGTGCGGTCATGAGCATCGTGACGGATCAAACGCCCTTGGAGGCGCCTTTGGATCCAGAGCGGTGCCATGTGTTCGCCTTGTACAAGCTGTTTGCGACGCCGCAGGAAGTGGAGGAGATGGCAGCACGCTACCGTGCCGGTGGATTCGGTTACGGGAATGCCAAGAAGGCTCTGCTGGCCAAGATCGATGCGTATTTTGCTCCTGCTCGTGCCCGCCGCAAGGCTCTGGAACGCGACCCCGGTTACATCGAAGAAGTGCTGGCCGAGGGTGCGCGCCGCGCGCGGGCCGTCGCACGGACCACACTCCAGCTCGTTCGGGAACGGCTCGGCCTGCTCCGCTCACCCGCGACCTGAAATCCGCGCTTAGCCCGTTCCGACCTCACTCGCCTGCTCCCCTTCGGACGCTACCCAGGACGATTCCTCCCGAAGGACGCGGAGGGACTCTTCTGGAAGCCGAACATTCGCCGGAAAGGCCGAGTTGGTTTTCACCTGCGGGTAGGATTTTCGCCCCGGATCAAAAAAAGGGCGAGAGACACTTCCCTCCCCCGAAGAGAAGGGCGGCACGGCGATGGTCGGCATTCTATGGTGGAGTGTAGGCGATTCAGGCAGCGACCCCTGAAGCTCCCTCCAAGCCTGCGGTCCCCTCCCCGTAGAGTGGCACAAGCGGTTATGAATACCGTTGGGGTGAATCTCTGTCCCTATTGCCGTTCGTCATTGGAGCCACCCGGATCGACGGTCGTAGTGGATAGTTCCTCTCCTTTGACGGCCTCGCCGGCGGGCGGAGAAGACAAGGCGTTTTGGGAACAGCCAACCCAAGTGCTGCCCGCCTCCGTGATTCGATTACGGTGTCCGGTGTGTGGGCGTACCTTGCAACAGTCTCGCGAGGCGGATTGGGAAGGGGTTCCGGGAACATTTCCCCCTAAGGCGGCCGATGGTGTGCCTCCCTCCGAAGCACAACATGTCACTCCTCGTGGAGTAGCGGCATCTGCACCCGCACCGGGGAATGACTTTCCTGCCTCTGCGAAGCTGTCCAATCAGACCGGTGGGGTGTTGGCACCGGAAGATTCTCCAAAGCCGTCCCCCGCTTCACCCTCCTTTACGTGCAAAGGGGGCCAAGCGTCGGTTCCACCTGTCCAAATACCGGGTTATGTGATCGAAGGGGTCATCGGGAGTGGCGGGATGGGAACCGTCTATTTGGCTCGGCAACTGTCACTGGACCGGCATGTGGCTTTGAAGGTGATGAGTACACGGTGGTTGCACGATCCGGTGTTTCTTGCCCGTTTCACGCGTGAGGCGTATGCGGCGGCCCAGTTGTCGCATCCCAACATTGTGCAGATTTACGACATAGGAGAAGCCGATGGGGTGCCGTTTTTCAGCATGGAGTACGTGCGTGGTCGCAGCCTCAGTGATCTGGTACGGCGTCAAGGCCGGTTGGACCCCCAAACAGCGGTCAGCTACATTTTGCAAGCCGCTCGCGGATTACATCACGCTCACAGCCGAGGTTTGATCCATCGGGATGTCAAGCCGGACAATCTGCTGCTCGACGAGAATGGATTGATCAAAGTGGCGGACCTAGGGCTGGTGAAGACCCCCCACGGGGAGCTTACGCCGCGAACTCCCCATCCGCGCCAGCCGGATTATGCGGAGTGGGCCACTACCCCGGAGATGACGGGGGCGCAGATCGCCTTGGGGACCCCCGCCTACATGTCTCCGGAACAATGCCGGGATGCCGCCAGTGTCGATCACCGCTCGGATATCTATTCGCTCGGTTGCACCTTGTATGTGCTTTTGACGGGCCGGCCCCCGTTCGAGGGGAGCAGTGCCGGCGAACTGATGAGCAAGCATGCCTATGAGCCGCCGCCGCCGCCGGAGCAATGGGTCCCGCGCTTGCCGCGCGAATTGTCCGCCATCCTGTTACGCATGATGGCCAAAGACCCGGCCGAACGTTACCAGACGATGGAGGAGGTGATTCAGGCGTTGGAAGGCTGGCTGGGTCTGCCCCCTCCGGGACAGTTCCTGCCGCGACCGGAACATATCGATCAGGTCGAGGCCTGGGCGAAGCAGTTTCGCCGCTCGCCGGCTGCTCGCCGCCGGAAACGAGTTCTGGTGGCAGCCTGCTCCGCGTGGGCTGTCACGGAGTTGCTCCTGCTGTTTTTTGCGGAACCGGCCTGGGCGGTCGGATGGTGCAGCCTGCTCCTCCATACGGCCCTGAGTTACTTTGTCATTCACGGTTGGCATACGCGCGGGCCGCTGTTCAGCCGCGTGCGCCGCAGTGTCCTGGCCATTGCCTGGAGTGATTGGTTCCTGGTGGTGATCGGCCTGCTGCTTTTCTGTGTGCTACTGGCGGTTCTGGGCATTTTCTGGGTTTGGTGGGGTTTTGCCTTAATTGGCCAAGGTGTGGCCGGGTTGATCTACTATCTGCTCGACCGTCCCGTCTTCCGAGAGCGGTGCCGGCCGCTGGAAGCCTGCGAGCGACTCCTCCGCCGGCTGCGCAATCAAGGGATCGCCGAGGAACAATTGCGCCTCTTCGTGGCTCGTTATGCTGGACGAAAATGGGAGGAGTTCTTCGAGGCTCTCTTTGGCTATGAAGCCAAGCTGGAGGTCCGCGCTCGGCTCGGCGCCGTGTCCTACTCCAGTTATCGCGAACGCTATGCGGCCTGGCGGGAACCGTTGATCGCTTGGCTGGACCGCTGGGAAGCGCAACGCCAGATGCTTCGAGAGCGAAGCTGGTTGATCCGTTGGGAGAAAGCTCGCCTGGTGGCGGATGGCGAAAAAGCTGAGGTGGCCGCCGTCAAGGCTCAGCAAACTGCCGAGGCGCTGATGCAGCGGGCGGAACACCTGCGCGCTGGAGAACGCCCCTGGCTCTCGTCATCGCTGTCCCTGACCTTGCCAGTTTCTAGTCAAAGCCTGATGGGTTCGAGTTTATTCCTGAGCTATCCGTCCCTGACTTCCTCGACTCCGGCTAATATCTCGCGACCCTCTTGGTCAGATCGCCTGGTGGCCCTGCTCCTGGGAACCGGGACGCGCTGCCTGCTGGCGGCCTTCCTCCTCGCCGCCTGGAGTCTCTGGGTCTACCAGAATGCCGGGGCCTATCGTTCTGTTCATGTTTCTGAGACTTCCACCATCATCGGGGTTGGTGAGGCGCTGTGGCAGTATCTGAAGCATCCGAAGGAACCATTACGCGTAAGTGGCATTCCTGCGGAGCTGACGAGTTGGGTCGATGGCTGGAATATCGGGGTCGCTGCCCTTTTGCTGCTCGTGTCCCTCTTCTATCGCGGGCATGTCATGGGGCTGTTTGTGTTGTTGGGGGCTGCGGTCACGGCCTGGGGTGCTCACTATGGCATTCGGGCACCGGAGCCGCTCCGCCCGGAACATACCGCTTTGATCCTAGGCACAACCCTGACCTTGCTGGGCTTGCGTTGTGCCCGTTTCTGATGAGCACAACCCCGCGTGTGGTGGCCCGTGAGCGAAGTTTCCCTCTCAAGCCGTCCAAGCTCAAGTGAAAGAGTCAAGTTTCCCTCTCAAGCCGTCCAAGCTCATGTGAGAGCAGGATACATCCGCGGTGGTCGAGCACCAGGAGCAGTGTGGAGAAACGTCCAATCCACGGGCCGAGGACTTGACCCGCACATCTGAAGTGCTGGGGGCAAAAGGGCTGTCACGATTCGCTGATGGGGCGGTCCCAGTCGGCCAGTTGCTGGCGCAGGTCTTCGAGTGCGGGAATCGAACGGATCAGAGGGGGGCGCTGGACGAGTTGGCGGGCATCCCGCAGGGCATCTTCCAGGCGGCGGACCCAGGCGGGAACATCCAATCCAACGCCGCTGATTCGGGCCGCCAGGGGAGCGATCGCCTCAGCCAAGCGTTCAAAAGCGGGGTGGGATTCCGTGTGTCCTTCGGCGGCAGCGATAGCGGCAGGAGCGACACGGGCTAAGGCCTGATCGACTTCAAAGGGGAACAGAAAACGCTCTTCGAGGCGATCCCGGACGGTCCGCAAGCGGATACCGTGCCGCTGTTCCAACTGGTGGAGGCGTTGGAGCAGTTCTTCCGCTTGGGCGGCAGTGTGTTGGGCCACGTGTTCGCGCCAGCGCTGGGCTAAGGCATCCTGTCCCCGGCGGCAGAGCACTTCGTGGGCCATAGCCAGAGGACGTAAGCGCCAGGCATATCGCTCATAGTTGCTCTTGAGGCGGAGAAAATCCAGGAAGATGTGCAGGTTCTCCCCGTAGTCCGATTGCGTTGTTGTAGCGTTGTAGTCGCGATACTCTTCGTAATGTTCGATCAGGGCCTGGAGAATCCATTCCAGGAGACGAGCGTGGCGGGGACGATCGATCCGTCGGGCCGCCCAGTCTTCCACTAGACGGGGGCGTTTTTCTTCGGTTCGTTCCGCTTCGCTGTCGAGCCAAGCGGCTGTTCCGCGTGCGATGATCCCGCGCATGTTCGAGAGAACCAGAAACTGCACGGTGAAGAGGTCCGAGCCGTATTTGCGGATGAAGCGACGGATTGACTCCCAGTCTTCTTCATCATGAAGGGTTTCCAGAATGGACAGGCGCAGAGATTGGCTATGTTGCAGCCACAGCCCCTGGAAGGTCTCCACGATGTGGAAGAGCAGGTCGGAAGCGGGATGGAGCGGTTCTGCTGGCAGAGGGCCGGCGGCATCAAGCAGAGTTTCCACCACGCCGCACAGCGCGGTGTGGAAGAGATGATCGAAACTGCTGATCCGGCGTCCTTCGGGCGGTTGATTCCATTCCATCTGTCGGGCCAGTTTGGTCAATTGGAATGTTTCACGGATCAAGCCCAAGCGCGGGAACAGCGTCAGCAATTCGTCCAGCACGTGCAAGGCGGTGTGGGTCCGCAGCACGTCAGAGTATTTGCCACCGTCTGCCAGGGGGCAGTACAGGAGCGGTTCGTGTCGGAAGCTGTGAATGAAGGCGGGGAGCAATTGCCGCACGCTGTCGCGCTGCTGCTGCACCAGGGCCTGGAGTATGCGGATGAACGCCGATTCCCAGGCGGGCGCATCCGGCAGGCGAAGGTCTTCGGGGGGTGGGGGCAATTCGGGGCCAGGCAGAAGTAGAGCGGACAACGTCCGTGCGGTCTGCTCACTTTCGACGCAGGCGGAGACAGCCAATTCTAGGATATGCCCCTTCAAGGCGCGCCGCCGGTCGAAATGGATCATTCCTTCCGGTCCGCTGGCGGGGTCAGGAACCGGCAGGGCACTGACCTGTTCCAGCAGATAACGCAAGCCGGAACGCAAGCGGATCAGGGTGGTATGCCAGAGGCGCAAAGTCTGTTGGGCTTGCGGGTCATAATGGAGCCAGCCGGGGGTGCTGACCGCTTGGCGTAGCAAGCGAGCCAGGGTGTGGACGAAGCGCAAGCCTTGTTCCAATTTTTCGGCATCCTCTTCCAGCGGGAATTCCTGGTCTGGTGCGGAGGGGCTGTCAGCGTCAGCGACCGATCCTTCCTGGCCGTCATCGGCCGAATCCCGGTAGGTCATACCTAGATACGCCGTCTCGAACTCGGACTGCTGCCGCGGGCGCTCGCTCGGCTCCTCGACCTGAGGTTGCCAGTGCTGAATCCAGCGTTCGGGATGCAGCCATTCCTCATCCGCGTTGGCTTCGAGCAACTCCAGGAAGCGGCGGATCAACGCGGCACGCGCCTCTTCAGAGAGGGAGCTATCCGTGGTGACGGAGTGGAGCCAGCGGTGGGCCAGTTCATCCAGGGACGCAGAGGTGTCTTGCAAGGGGATCCGTCCTCCCTCCGCCAGCCAGGTCATCAAGAGGGCCATTGCGGCTCGGTAAGCCTGGCGGCGGATGAGCGCCTGCACCACCTGGGCGAAAGCTGCCGGAGTGGTTAGACTTGTACGATGTTGCCGCCAGAAGGTAATGTCATCGGCGGCTCCCTGCCGCTGGGCCCAATCGGCCAAAGCGCGAGCGACTCGTTCCGCGGCGGCCACACGTTCCCGGCCCATCACCTGCGGCAGATCGCTGACCGTGTGGGTAGCAAACTGGTCCCACCACTCGGCAGTTCGTTGCATTCGCCGGCGGATCTGTTCACTGAAGCGAGGATGAGCAGAGGGCACGTCTTGGGGGTTTTCTCGGCTAGCATCTGATGACGCTTCTTCCCGTGGCCGCGAAAGGCCCTCCGGGGTCATCAAGGACAGCATTGGCTTACTACCGCCTGAGCGGGGCTTGCGCTTGCTGGAGGCAGCAGGCGGCGGGGAGGGAGGGTGGCCCTCGCGGCAAGCGGCGGCAGCTAAAGCCAGAGCATAAAGATCGAATTGCCGGCCCATCAACTCGATGAGTTCCTCGGCACGAGGATCGCGGACGGTGTCTTCCCGGCCGGGGAAAATAGGGAACAATCCCTGGAATCCCAGGATGTTCCAGGGGTCGATCAATGCTCCGCATTCGATACCGCGGTGCAACAGTTCTTCGACTTCCGCTAGGCACTGGACGGCATGTTCCACTTGGCCGCGTTCTGCGGCAAAAGCAGCTTCCGTTTGCCGGATGCGGATTTCTGTGTTGAAGCGGACGGCAGGGGCCTGAATGCCGGCGGCCTGGCGTCGTGCTGCTTGAGGGTACCCCATAGCTGCGTACCATTGGGCCAGTCGCCGATCCTGGAGGTGGGCTGCCCGTTGAGTGGCCAGGGCCTGATTCAAGTACTGGCGTACACTGGCGAAGGGTTGCCGACGCTGTTGGGCCTCCTCGCGGAGTCGGTCCCCTTGAGATCCTGGTACTTTCCGTAATAGTTGCTCGTAAAAGGCGTCCCGATATCGGGCCACACGGGGTACCAGCCGGGCGAGGCTGACGCTGGAGTCGTGATACTGCGGGCTGGCCCCACAAATCCCCGCTCCCATGAGAATCGTCCCGGCCAGTACGGCGGCGGCTTCTAACAGCCGCTCCTCGGGATCACCCGGACTTTGCGGCTGGGGCATGCCCCGCCCTAACGGCTTTTGCTCAACCCAGGACATCAAGGTGTCCAGCGTGAGTTGGCGGAGCACGAAGCGGCGGTAATACCCCCGCGCGTCGAGATGATGCGGGTCCCACTCCCCGAACAGAACATTGGGGCGCTTATTGATGGGATGGAAATGGTCATGTGCTCGCGGGTCGAAGGCAAGTTCTTCCAGCATGTCCCATTGGAAGGCTGCCTCATCGAGGATCACCGGATCGGTTTGCTGGAGAAGTTCTAGGGCGCGCGCCACGAGAGGGGCATACTTGCTTGGTCCCACTCCGACACCCTGAATGTACAGCGGCACAGGACGGACCTTCTCATGAGGGTAGTAGTCACGATCCTTGCGTTTGTGCAGAATGGCAACGGGGCGGTAGCCGACGTAGTCGTTGAGTTGCCGCAAGGCGCCCCGGACGAGCCGACGGGTTTCTTCCCACGGTCCCCCTTGTTGCAACACAGCCTCGCAGACTCGGGCCAAAAACAACGGGGTAAACAGATCACTGTCCGATTGATGGGCGAGCAGGTCGGCATGGTGCTGACGATACAAGCGGGGGAATTCGCGCAGAGCCGCTTGGATGACTCCTTGGGCCTGGCGGATGTCGCGAAAGGCCGGCGCTTGGGAGGCATGTAACCGATCCAGTTCCTCCAGCAAGTCAATGGCGAGGCGCTCTGGGAGCGGTTCGGCTGGGTATTCTGCAGATAGAACCGCTCCCCACTCAGCGAAGGCCCGCTGGAATTTGGGGTCACACCGCCCATCTGAAAAATTGAGATACCCTAACAACTTGGCGGAGTCAGGGCGGCTCGTAGCGGTTATGAGGAAGCCTTCCATCGGCGTTTCGATTCCTTGAGGTTGCCGGCACCACAACTGTTGGGCCGTTGTTACTAGCATAAAACATCCAAGTAGCCAATGTCGAGGTGCTCTGGCTCCGCTCCGGGAAGAAACAACAGCATCCTGGAGCCTTCAGGTCTGCCGGGTCTGAAAGTGATATCGGGATAAGGGGTACTGCATGACAGAGTCGCAATCCGTCCGGTTGGCGGTGCTGATTTCCGGAGCGGGAACGACGTTGCAGAATCTGGTGGATCGGATCACCCGTGGCCAATTGGCTGCGGAGATCGTCCATGTCATTTCCAGCCGTGCTGGGGTGCTCGGTGTGGAACGTGCCCGGCAAGCCGGTCTGCCGGTGACTGTGGTCGAGCGGCGAGGTTGCATCGATGCCGAGTTTCAGCAGCGCGTCTGGGAGGCGATCCGAGCTGCCGCCCCGGACCTCGTGTGCCTGGCGGGCTGGCTGCATCTGCTGTCCATTCCTCCCGACTACCGCTATCGTGTTCTCAACATTCATCCGGCTTTGTTGCCCGCCTTTGGTGGCAAGGGCTTGTATGGCCGGCATGTTCATGAAGCTGTTCTGGCGGCAGGCGTGAAAGTCAGCGGTTGCACGGTCCATTTTGCAGATGAAACTTATGACACTGGTCCGATCATTGTGCAGCGCTGCGTGCCGGTACGGGACGACGATACGCCGGAGACGCTAGCCGCTCGTGTCTTTGCAGCGGAGTGTGAAGCCTATCCCGAAGCGATCCGACGGGTGGCTTCCGGACGCTGGCGGATTGAAGGCCGCCGCGTGCTATTTCCAAGCGATGAGTCGGAGGCATTCCGCCCCTCAGCCGGGAACGGATAAGGCTTTCAGGCCGATGTCAGTACGGTAATGCATGCCAGGGAAATGGATCCTCCGAACGGCTTCATAGGCCCGTTCTCGAGCCTCGCGGAGGTCCTGCCCCAAAGCCGTGACGCCCAGGACACGCCCTCCATCGGTGACGAGCCGCCCTTGTTCATCCCGGCGTGTGCCGGCGTGAAAGACTTTCACATCCGGGAGAGCTTCCGCCTCGGCCACGCCGTGAATCACCTTGCCGGTCTCATATTTTCCGGGATAACCGCCGGAACACAGCACGACACAAACCGCCGGCCGCGGATCGAAGCGAATCGTCTCCGGCCACTGGGATAACTCCCCTTCCGCCGCGGCATAGAGCAGGGGCAACAGATCGCTCTGCAACCGCATCATCAAGGGTTGAGTTTCGGGATCGCCGAAGCGGCAGTTGAACTCCAGCACACGCGGACCTTGGCTGGTGAGCATCAAACCGGCGTAGAGCACACCCTGGAAGGAGCGGTGTCCGCGTTTGAGAGCATGGATGGTCGGTATGAAAATCTGCCGTTCGATGTCGCGCATCAATTCCGGTGTGGCTCGTGGGGCGGGGCAGTAGGCTCCCATCCCCCCGGTATTCGGCCCTTGGTCGCCGTCAAAGGCCGCTTTGTGATCCTGACAGGCAGGCAGCATGACCAGTGTCCGCCCGCTGACAATGGCCAGCACGGATAATTCTTCGCCTTCTAGCTTTTTTTCCACGACAATGCGCCGTCCCGCGGCAGCTCCGAATTCCTCCTCGGTCATGATGCGCCGAACAGCGCGCACTGCTTCCGCCGCATCCCGGCAGACGATGACTCCCTTGCCCGCCGCTAGTCCATCCGCTTTGACCACCACCGGGTAGTCCCGTGTCTCGATATAGACCCGTGCCGGCTCGGGATGATCAAACACTTGAAATTCCGCCGTCGGCACGTAGGCATGGCGCATCAGTTCCTTGGCAAAGACCTTGCTGGCCTCGATCTGAGCTGCCGCAGCGGACGGCCCGAATACGCGGATTCCTTTAGACCGCAAATGGTCGGCCAAACCCGCCGCGAGGGGTTCTTCCGGTCCGATGACCACCAAATCGATCTGTTCCTTGAGGCACAATCGAGCCAGGCGATCCTTATCCAAAGGGGCGATTGCGACATTGATCGCTCCCTCGTCGGCGGTCCCGGCATTCCCCGGCGCACAGAACAACCGTCCCAAGTGTGGAGATTGTTTCAATTTCCACGCCAACGCATGCTCGCGACCGCCTTTCCCGATCACCAGCACGTTCCAGCGGGGCGCAGATGTTCCCTCAGCGGCACCTTCCGGTTTCGTCAGGGATGCACCCTGGGCACGGCCACTCCTATCGTCCATATCGTCTTGGCTCCTGTTCCCGCAACACTTTAGGGCATTCACCGCCGGGTATCTGCAAGAAACTCGGTTTCTGTACGGCGACAAGGCGGTCACCCGGTCAGCCCAGCGGCACACCAGACATCTTATGCCCTGGCTTGCCCTTCGGGGGTGTGTCCGAGGCCACCGCCTGTCTCTTCTTTTCCTGCGCCTGGATCTTATCCAGATGACTGGTGATGAGTTGACCCAATTGGGGGGTGAGATGAGCGGCCAAGGATGGGGAGGGCAGGTCGGGCCCCTCGTCGCACCGTGGGGGATGGAGGAAGGAAGCCGGGTTACCGCCTCGTAACGGGGCTCAAAGCCTCCCGGCGCACAGCCTCGCGGAGTAAATGTTGAATGGTTTGCCACGCTTGCTCGACCTCTCGTTGCGGTCGTTCCGTGATATGAGCGATATCCTCTAACTCAAAACCGGCGATATAATAAAGATCAAAAACTTCACGGACTAAGGCGTCAGTATGAGCTAGAATATGATCGAAATGAGAAATCAATGTAGAATTTGGCGGAGAGATAGTTTCTCCTGAGTGAGCAGGCGACGGAACGGGTGTATCGGCATGCAGTTTCTGTAAAGCAATGTGGAAGCTTCTAGCCTTGTCACTGAGTTGGGCAAGGCGGCGGCTGAGAGGCGCGGAACGTTGATTCTGGACGGCTTCGAGATAATCAGCGACCTTGTGGTCGGAGATGCCGCTGGACGAGAGCTGTCGCTGGACGAAGTGGTGCAATTCTGCTGCATATTGGGCATAGTGGCGGGCTGTGGCTTCGGCCACTGTGGCCGGTCCTTGATCTGCCGCTTGAGGCGTAGTGGCGAACCGCAGCTTGGCTCGGCGGGCCTTGCGCTTCCAAAGCGGCTCCCCGCGCAAGCGCGCTTTCAGCGCTTCCAACTGACGGACCAAAGCCTTAGTCGCCTCTCCCACAGCCACCTCCACCTGGGCGTGCCGTTTCTCGCTTTTCAACAGATGCTCCGGAAGACTCAATACCATCTTCACCTCATATTTTTCCGTTTTGGGAATCTTCTCGATATGAATGTATAGGTGCACAGCTTCAGGATCAAAAGATTGCAAATGCTTTTCCAAAGTGCCAATCCGCTTCCGTACTCGTGGGATGAAATCCTCGGCGACTTCCATCCCCTTGCAGACCAGTTTCCAGGGGAATTCCGTCAGTCCTTCCTGGCTGTCCGGAGTTGTTTGAGTCGGGACCGGGTAAGCTGTGAGATTCGATTCGCTGCTCATAACGTACCTCTAGGGGTTAAGTTTTTGCTGGGATGCAGTCGCTATTCCGCACTCCGTTGAACAGCTTGCGCGCTATCTTCTGTTGGTCATGAGCTTAGAGGTAGCAGGGCCGGCATAAGATTCGAGGGGATCCGAACACGCTCTCAGCATGCTGCTGGGTTAGAATTGCTCTAGTCCGCAGGCTAGGATCGTTTATAATGCATTGAGGAATTAGTTTCGCCTATGTCGTCCAGTTCGTGAGGTCGAAGATGGCAGACGACGGATGGAGCTGCGGATGGAGGCGATGGCCGCGGCTGCTGCGGGTGTTACTTGCTGTCTGGCTGGCGGGGGCCGCCGGTTGCACTGGCCGTTTTTCCCCCCATTCCGCGCAGGAGCAGTCCAAGGTGCGGGTGGTGTGTACGACAACCATCGTCGCGGACTTGGTCCAGCAAGTGGGGGGGGAACGGGTCCACGTCGAAACCCTGATGGGGCCAGGGGTGGATCCACACAAGTATATTGCCGGCATCGGCGACATCCGCAAGCTCCAAAGCGCCCAGGCGGTGTTCATTAATGGTTTGCATCTGGAGGGGAAAATGGCGGACTTATTGGAGCGCAACCGCCGGCAATGGCGGGTCCATGCGGTTACGGACCCTTTGCCGCGCGAACAGCTCCTCCCCGCCGAGGAAGATGCGACGGTTTATGATCCCCATGTTTGGTTCGATGTGCTGCTTTGGGCGCAGACTGTCGAGGGAGTACGGCAGGTCTTGAGCGATTTGGACCCCCAAGGCGAGGCATACTATGCGCAACGGGCCGCCGCGTATCGAGAGCAACTCCAGCAACTGGACCGCGAAATCCGGCAAGAGTTGGCGCGCGTCCCTCCTGAGCGTCGCGTCCTGATCACAGCTCACGATGCCTTTCGCTACTTCGGCCGAGCCTACGGCTGGGAGGTCATCGGATTGCAAGGTGTCAGCACGGCCAGCGAACTGGGGACCCAGCAGCGGGAGCGACTGGCTCGCCTGATCGTCGAACGGGCCATCCCTGCCGTCTTCACGGAAACCTCCGTGCCGCCTGAAGGATTGCAGGCTGTCTTAGACGATGTGCGGCGAAAGCAAGGACCGCTTGTCCGCCTCATCAGCGATCAGGATGCCCTGTATTCCGATGCCCTGGGACCGGCGGACTCTCCAGCGGGCACTTACACGGGCATGATCCGCCACAACGTCCGTGTTCTGGTCCGTGCTCTTGGCTCTAGTTGATGTCGTTTTGTCAGGAAGGCTCGGCCAGATATTCCGCCCCTGACGCTCGCGTTTTGCGGTGGATCGGGCCGGTTCCGAGATGTGATAGGGACATGACACCAACGTCTCCCACCCCTCCGTCCTCTGAGCCAGCCAAGGCGGTCGCGCCGCGGCCTCCAGATGCGTCCGGCCCATGTGCGGCCGATTCTGCCATCGACATTCACGACCTGACCGTGGCCTACGGCGAACGCCCCGTGTTGTGGGACATCGACTTGGCGGTGCCGCGAGGCGTTCTGGCGGCGGTGATCGGTCCTAACGGTGCCGGCAAAACTACCCTGATCAAAGCCATATTGGGACTGGTACGTCCGCTCACAGGGGAAATTTGTGTTCTGGGTGAACCGTATTCTCCCCGTCGGGGTTGTGTGGCTTACGTTCCCCAGCGTAGCAGTGTCGATTGGGATTTTCCCACAACGGCCTTAGATGTGGTTCTGATGGGTACCTATGCCCGGTTGGGCTGGTTCCGCCGCCCAGGACGGCGCGAACGTCAGCAAGCCCTGGAAGCCTTGGAACGGGTCGGGATGCAAGACCTGGCTTATCGGCAGATCGGGCAGCTCTCCGGCGGCCAACAACAACGGATTTTTCTAGCTCGTGCCCTTGTGCAAAACGCCCCGCTCATCCTCCTCGACGAACCGTTCCAAGGCGTGGATGCTGTCACCGAACAGACCATTGTGACACTACTCCGTCAGTTGCGCGATCAAGGACATACCCTGTTGGTAGTGCATCACGACTTACAAACGGCGGCCCAGTACTTCGATTGGGTCATTCTCCTGAACGTCCGTCTCATTGCCAGCGGTCCGACAGCTTCCACCTTCACCCTGGAAAACCTCCAGCGGACTTACGGTACCACCGTTCGCTGACAAAGCTGGACCCACCTGAATGGCGCAGCAACTCGCGGCTATTGGTCCCAAGCGGGAGTCCTTACGCAATGGATTCCGCTGGCCAAGTCGGAGCCGGATCAGGAAGTAGCGGTACCGGTAGGGGGTTCAGAGTGACAGGCGGCGTTCGATCAGTGGTGCAGTTGGCGTTCGATCCGTTCGATAAGGTCCCGGACATTCCAGACCTGGCTGCCAACAGACAAGGAGGCATCGCGCTCTAGCCATTGGCGGACCTTCTTTTCGGCGGCCACGGCGGTGCTATGGGTTTTGGCCCCGAAGTGCCGGGCAATTTCGCCGTAGGTCGCCGAGGTGTGTTTGCGGCAAAGATAGACGGCAATCATGCGAGGATGAGTGACGGCCCAGGCGCGAGACTTGGATTGTAAAGTTCCCGAAGAGAGCCGCAAGACGGTGCACACGGCTGCATCCACCTCGGCAAGGGTAACAACCCGGACCGCATGCCGGATCAATTCTCCCAGGGCTTCACGTGCTAGGATCAGGTCCACAGGCCGGCCAGTTACCTTGGCATAATGGCGTAAACTGTGCACAGCCCCTTCCAACTCGCGCACGTTGCCCCGCAGGCAGTTGGCCAGGGTTCGCAGGACCAAGTCGGGGATGGGTGGAGAAGCGCCAGCCGCCTTGTGCCGCAAGATAGCCAATCGGGTTTCAGCATCAGGCGGTAACAATCCCCAGACTGCGCCTCCTAAGAGCCGGTCCACCAGTTCCGGCATCAATTCGTCCGCCAAGCGGGGATGGCAATCGAGTGTCACGACGACGGGCCGTCCTTCGGAGACCAGACTGTCCAAGGTATGCAGGAACTCGATCTGTGTAGCCTTACGGCTGGCCAGGAAATGTAAGTCATCGAAGAGCAGGGCGGTCGCTTCGCGGAATTGCCGCCGGAAGGCTGACATTCGTCCTTGATGCGTAGCGCTCACAAAACGTGTGGTGAATTCCTCGGCGGTGACGTAGCAAGGACGTTGCTGGGAGTCTCGCTTCAAACCGGCATAGATGCCTTCTAGCAGATGGGTCTTTCCGACTCCCACCGGTCCGTGAAACACGAGGGGAGTCACAGCTTCATCGGGAGCCTCTACGACGCTCATCGCTGCGGCGTGGGCGACCCGATTGCATGCCCCCACGACAAAATCTTCCAGCCGCTTCCACCGCCGTGGACCGCGGACTACGGTTTCGCCACTGTCCACGCTCCTGCGGCTTCCGCTGCGGCGGGGTGAAGTTACTGCCACCGGCTCGCCGAACAGATTCATTTCTCCCAAATCGCCACGAGTCATGGAGGATGCCGCGGCATTCTCCCGAATCCCGGAACGAATGCATTCATCTCCTTCAAGACCGTTACGTTCTCGATGAGTCGGGATGTTGCGAGGCGTGTGACCGTTCCGGTTGGCCCTGGGTTCCCCGTTGGCCGGTTGGCAATTATGGTGAGAACGGGTGTGTGATCCGCAGAGCATTGGTGGCGGTAGTGGGATAGATACGTCCTCTCTTTGCCATGTGTTTTGGGTCTCAGTGCGGGAAGGAGGTACCGGCTTTGCCTTGCTTGGGGAATGCTCCGTCGTCGTGGCTAGCTTTTCGGATGGGGTGGGGACGGACCCAGAGCTGGCCGCCGCTCCGCCTCCTTCCTCCTCCTGGACGGCAGCAGGGTCGATGGTCCACTGAAGGGGTACAAGGACACCGCACACTTCTTTTACCGCTTCGCGCACAGCCAGACCAAAAGTGTGCTCCAACCAGTCACGTACCTGCAAGTTCCGTGTGGCGACGACAATCGCCCCCTGATCCCGCCGGAAGCGGGCCTGCCCTCGGAACCACAAGCCAAAGCGTGCGGGACCGATCCGTTGGATGAGTGCCTGAACTACGGCGGCCTCCACGTTTGCGGGGCACACGGTATGCTCAGCCTGAACTTCAACGGCTGCTGCTGTTCCTGCACGCCGGGATGCTATCACCTGGGAGTGGGACGGTTTCCGTGCCGGCACAGCAAATCTCCCTCGCGAGTGGTCCCCCTCCTGACGGACCTGCCTCGACCTGGCTCGACCATCTCTTCCTGCTCTTTGTTCCTTCTGAAACATCACAACTATTGCCTGAGCTGGGGGAGAAACAACGGCTCTTGGACCAGCTGCGGCCTTTTGCCCCACCACCGCGCAGGCGCATTCCCTACTTCCTGGCGCCGCCAGCAAGGTCATTCCTTCCGCGCCAGAGATTACAACCCCGCCTGCATTGGCGCTGCCGTTAGGTCCGTCACGGGAGGAAAGCATCCCATCGCCAAATGGAGTGGAGTGGCGAGTCGTGGATAGAGAACCGGGTCGATGGCAAGGCCAAGGGGGGATTCATCGCAGGCGGAGTCTCTTGTCAAGGCAAGCCCAGGAACAGCTCAAGTAACTTCGGGGATATGGAGAAAAGGGTGGCGGCTGTTGGAGGCGATCCCTGGAAAGGCTCAACCGGTGATGAGGCGGCCTATGACGAAAAGGATACCCGCCAGACCCATGGTTGCTGGGAGAGTGAATGCCCACGCCGTGAGAATTTTGATCAAAGTTTGGTGTTGTACACCGGAGCGATTGGCCACCATAGTTCCAGCCACTCCGCTGCTGAGAACGTGGGTTGTGCTGACGGGCAGGCCAGTAACTGCTGCAAGCAGAATGGTAGCAGCCGCGACGGATTCAGCCGCAGCCCCTTGCGCATAGGCCAGATGCTGCTTCCCGATCTTCTCCGCGACGGTAATCACAATCCGGCGGTAGCCAATGCAGGTTCCAATGCCCAAAGCTAAAGCCGTGCCCATGACCACCCACACTGGGACATACTCCACCGCGGGGAGCAACTTTTGCTTGCGGAGTTGTTCCAGTTCCTGACGCAGCTCCGGTGATACGTTGGGGTCGGCTACTAGAGTTTTAAGATGGCGGCTGATTGTCAAAATGGACTGCCGGACTTCCCAGCGCACCTCACGATCCAAGGGTAGTTCATCAAAGGATGTTTTCTCCGCCAACTCACGCTCCAACAAATCGATGGCTTGACGCACGGGACCAGGTAGTTCGTGACCTTGATCTGAAAGCTTGTCCCGCAAGTACTGGGCCGCCTCACGGACCTGCGGCGCTCGCTGCGGCTCGGTTACAGTCAGGGCGTAATGCAGCGGCAAAAAGCCGATCAGGACCAAGAGTAATAATCCCATCCCTTTCTGGCCGTCGTTGGAACCGTGGGCGAAACTGACCCCTCCACACGTCCCGATCAGCAAGGTCCGAATCCATCCCGGAGGACGATCATGATCCGGCGGCGGCTGATACAACCGTGGAGAGCGGACCGTCGCTTTCAGCAGCAGCAGTAATAACCCCGCTAACAGAAAACCCAATAAAGGGGAGATCAACAGGGCCAGGCCGACTTTCAAACACTCTTGCCAATTGACCCCCGCTAATCCTTGGCCAACCCACAGACTGTTGGCCATTCCCACGCCGAGAATCGAACCAATCAAAGTGTGAGAGCTGGACACCGGTAGACCAATATACCATGTTCCCAGATTCCACATCACCCCCGCCAGGAGCAAGGACAGCACCATCACCAAGGCTGCCCCAGAACGTGCATCGACCAGCAAATCCACAGGCAACAAATTGACAATACTGAAGGCGACTGCTGTTCCCCCCAAGAGCACACCGAGAAAGTTCAAAAAGCCGGAATAGATGACGGCCGCCAGCGGAGGTAAGCTGCGCGAATAGATCACCGTGGTCACCGCATTGGCTGTATCGTGAAACCCGTTGATGAACTCGAAAGCAAAGGCCGTCGCCAATGCCACAAATAACAAGAGCAGGGGACCAACAGGAAGACTGCTGATGGCTTCGAGGAAACTCATGGCATGTAAGATAGAGTTATCAGAATTATTACCGGGAATCCTAAACTCTTCTGACAAAACCCTGACCCGCAAACATCCGTATTCGCTTTGAAAGTCAGAAGCTTCAGTTTTTGTCAACTCCTCCCTGTGCCTAAGAAGCGGTACAAGCGTTCCCTGACCTTCAACCAATGTGAGGGCCAAGGAAAATGGTCCGCCCTACGACGGTATCGCCCGACTCCTCACTCAGTAAAAACCTGTCGATCCGTGAAGGCTTATCCCATCTGCCATCAAAATAATTTCCCTTCCTGTTCGTCGTCACCCGGAAGTTGTCTGCCTTCAACAAATCTTCATATTCCTTGGCCCTTCTCCCTCGTTCATATTCTCCCACTACGCCATTCGCTCGCACCATCAACGGTACTTGGCGATTGGGAACCTAATACATCGGCGATATGTGAGGGGGCCTGGATAAACAATCGTGCCATTAGACTGTTGCGAAACCAGGGAAGAGGAAAGCCAAGGTAGATGTCTACTCTTTGCTTCTAACGAATTCCAGACGCCGGAACTGGTTCGACCAACTGTCTGTCCGCTCCATCAACCTCCGGTGAAGCTCCAGATCTTCGAGTATTCCATTCCTACCGCCTTATCTTGTTCTTATTCTCCGTTGTTCCAGAGACTCATTCCTCTGCCGCGCATCATGCGCCCTGTCGATAAAAGCTTCTCAGATTCCTTTGGTGTAGGATAATTGACCGAAAAGATATTCTCCCTTATTATATTGTTAGTATTCCGAATCCTGTAGATTATACAGAATGTAGAAAGATGGTTATGATGTACCCGTCCGATCATGCACTTGCCCTGGCTCGCGTGTTGCGAGTGATTGAGATCATCGCTAACCGACCTGATATATCAAACGAGGAACTAGTAGAGCAGTTAGTTAGCGACGGGATCGATCCTGTCGATGCCCACCTTCTCATGGCCTTTGTTCCGACTGCACTCTCATATCCGATTGTAGTAAGCATGGGAGCTTCCAACTTGCCTTGGTATTACACGGTCGGCAAGCGACCAGGGTCGAGAAGATTAGTACTTTTGCCATTGAAAGAGGAGCATTACTTTACCGCCGCGCTACAGTGGGTCACTGAGCTGTTAGCAATGGACCCAGCCGCACGACCTATCACTCTGGAAGCATTCAATGCGGTAGTTGTTCGTAGCCCGGTACTGGATGCT
The DNA here is from genome assembly GCF_013694095.1 of Thermogemmata fonticola. Classification (NCBI taxonomy): domain Bacteria; kingdom Pseudomonadati; phylum Planctomycetota; class Planctomycetia; order Gemmatales; family Gemmataceae; genus Thermogemmata; species Thermogemmata fonticola. Next base: position 88,756 of record NZ_JACEFB010000012.1, read on the forward strand.
GCCAACGGAATGATAGAAAATTACGGACGAGATGCCCTCCGTGGGGGTGTGTTTGCCCCGTTGGTTATCTGTGGTGTCACCGCAGAGGAAATCGAAGCCAGCCGCCGCGCCTTTCGGTCCAAAAGGCGGTGGTGGCAATTCTGGCGACGATGAAACGATCACAGACGCGTCCCAAATCCGCCACATCCAGAGCAATCCTTGCCTGGGTAAAGAATTAGGTAGACATCGGCCCTGGGAAACTTTCCAGAGAGGATAAGTCTTGGAGGGATCGATGGTGACATTGCCCATCATTGTTATTTCAAGAGGCGATATAGATGTGTATGACTCCGTTGAAGAGGCGGCCCTCTCGATGGAGTCAATTGATGTGCTCGAGGGTGAGTACGTCGTTTTTGATTCTCAAGGTTATCTTTTGGAGTTGTACGTTGATGACCTTTACAAACCGCGAGGACCAAAGTGGCTTCGATGGTTCCTTGGTGTGCCGATTGGTCCTGTCGAAATTCGCGGCCGTAAGGAAGCTGAACCACGCGAAGGAGAGCTACGCTCACGGATCATAGAGTATCTAACTACGCTGCAAAAACTTGGCATTGTGCGTGCGGAGTTAGATTGGTTGTCAACCGCATCGCTGTCCGAACTCATTAATGCTGTACGCGACCCCTGAAGGCTCAATCGCTAACAGCCGAGCATACGACCTAACGATAAGATCGTAGCGCTCTTTGAGAATTCGGGCAAGGTCGTCGAGCATTATCTCTACGACCCCTTCGGTCAGGCGGCGGTGCTGGATGCGGAGTGGAACGTTCAGTCCGGTGGCAGTGCCTACGATTGGCGCTATCTGCATCAGGGTGGACGGTACGATGTCACCAGTGGTCTGTATCACTTCCGCCACCGCGACTACTCGCCCACCCTCGGCCGCTGGACGAGCCTCGATCCCCTCTCCTACGCCGCGGGAGATGTGAACCTATACCGCACCGTCGGCAACGACCCCCTCAACTCCCTCAATCCGAGCGACCTGCACGATGTCAAAACAGTGTCCATGACACCACCTTTGCCCCCGCCTCATCATGTTCCCCCAGTGCCCAGTCCCAGCAGCTACAACAGACCAAGCCCAACCCCTTACCAACGTGTCCTGATCCTGCGCTGCGCCGTCTGCGACGGCACAGCCGATGGCCAATGACTCCCACTTGCCACCTTCCCCGAACTGATCTAATACGCCCCGCCCGACCAACGGCACGCCTTAGCCGACATCGATTAGGCCGCCCTCGACCACCGCTTCCAAGCCAACTTCAACCCGTTGCTGCCCTCCGGTCCCCTGGCCGGGCAGGCACGCTTAGGCGGCAGCGGCGAAGTGCTTGGGACAGCCTTCAGCCACTGGGCGGATTATCTGTTTGCGCCATTGCCCGGTAGTCCCAGTTCAAGGGTGGGGGCGATGACGCCGGTGGTCGGTCCGGCGCGGGAGACAGTCGCGGCGATCCAAGCAGAACGGTGTGATCGGGCGTTGTTCTACGGCGGCTCGGCGATCGTGGATGTAGTCCTCGCCAAATGGCTGGCCAATGGAGTTGTCTCCACTTGGCGACGAGCGCCGGGGAACGCTCCACGAGGATTGCTGAATGAAGGAGCAAGAGCCACTGAGTTGGCTAACGAGGCTCTCTTAAACAAATTGCGGGCACGAGGCTACACGATTGACCAGAGTGCCGAGGTTCAACGCTACCTGGACCAACGGGGAGCAAATGCAGCAACCTTCCTGAATAAAGACTTGCTTCTCCGACCAGATGCTCGCAAAATCGAAGCGCTGGAGGAGTACCTGCATAACGTACAACAAGACATTGGTTTGCTGAACAAGATGACCCCAGCTCAGATGGAGATTCATGTCAAGGAGTTCATGCTTCGGCACAAGAAGATGCTCGGCATCTCTGATGCCGATGGCTCAGTGGCTCAAGAATTGGCTTGACAAAGCCAAGGGGTTGTGAGAATGGACCGAGCAATGTTGACCGCCAAACCAATCAGAGCATTTGTCCTGGCAGGTAGACGGATTCTCACATGCCGTGTTGTGGGCCAGAATCCGCATGCCTTCATTGGCAAAGACCTGTACTTCTACGCTGACAGTAGAGAGCCGAAGCGTATCCATATCGAGGGCTTGTCCACGGCAAGTGACATTCAGGGAAACGAATACGATTTCCTCTACACCGGTGACGAGGTGTTGCCATCCGAGATTTCTGAAGAGGCTATTGTCGCTGAGGGGTCATGCGAAGAGACGATGGCAAAGTAGGTGTCGCAGGATGGCTAAAAACCGAAGTGCATCCGCTACCAGAGGCCCGGCCCTACCACCCCTTCCCCCAGGTTTTCTCCAAAGAGCTGTTTGATTGAAAACTCTGCAACACCGATCGCTCGACGCCACGACCACGCTGACGCCAACTTATGTACCGATCCCGACGCCCTTGCTGGCGATAAGCAGACAGCATATGGACGACGATGGCTCGCCACTGAGCCGCTAAGGACAGTTTATCGACAGCGTTCCAGCGACAACGAGCGGGCAGCGACGACTGAGGCCGAGGTCGCTGGCTCAGCCGTTGCAGCACTATGTCCGCCTAGCTCGACGCCGACTCCACATTTGCCACTTGATTTAGCTGTAGTGGGTTCTGGTTGTCGGCGGATTGATGAGATCACGATTGATGACGAGGTGTTGTCACGGGATGAGCATGATCCGAGTGGGCCGCTGGCGTGGGAGAAGGTAGAGGAGACGTTCGGGCGGGTGGGGTGGGTGCTGAAGCTAGAGGTGGGCGGCCGGACCATCGGCACGACAGCGGAGCACTACGAGCGGTCAACCTAAGATGGCACAGAAAGCGTCACACAGGCGGCACAGTTTGCGGCACAGCAGGATGCAGCAGGGAGCGGCAAGACGTTGAAGGGATCAGGCGTAAGTGCTGGTGAAAGTGCAAGTTACGCATCATCTAGCAATGTGGCTCCATCTGCTGCCGCAATACCAAATTGGAGCAGAAGGGATTCGAACCCTCGACCTCTTCGTTGCGAACGAAGCGCTCTCCCAACTGAGCTACTGCCCCGATCAGTTCCGCCAATCGGAAACTCTGTCAATTCTGGAAATATCGTAGCACTTCCCCTGAATGCGGACAAGGGCTGTCGCGCTGCCCAATGATCGCCACGTCTGAAAGGAGTTCTCAGCAGCAGGATTCGCCTGATAGGGAAATGGTACGTATGGTAAGCTGAGAAAGGCTGATGTTGAAGATCGCCACGGTTAGGGGAACAGCATCAGCAGGGGAATCCTGTGTTGAGGTTCCCAGCGAAAGCTAAAAAATAGGCCAGAAGCGCGAAGCCAAGAATCATCCGTCGGGAGTTGAGGAATGGCGCCTAACACGTGGGGAACCGAGGAATGGGGAGCCGAGGGAGAGGAAGGGACAGGGCAGGAGAATACGCGCTGGAACATATCCTGGTTCGAGCGGCTGCGGGGCATACTGGAGGGTTCCGGAGAACAGAGAGCCATTGAGACCCTGATCGCGGAATTGCGAGCGGCGGAGGATTACACGAATCTGTTTTACGCACTCTTGCTGCGGAAACGGTGGGAGTTGGGGGTCTCACCATTTCCAACAGGGCCGTCCACAGAGCTGCCGCCCGAAACGCATGAGGAATACGAGCAAGCCATCCGCCAGGCGGGTCGCGAAGTCGGGCAGGCCTTGCTCCAAAAGCGGCGGTTTCTTCAGGCTTGGGCGTTCTATCAGATGCTGGAGGAACCAGAACCGCTGCGTGCCGCTTTGGAGACCTACACGCCAGCGGAAGATGAGGATATCGGGCCATTGATTGAGGTTGCTTGGCATCATCGAGTCTTGCCGCGCAAAGGCTTTGATTGGGTTTTGGAACGGCATGGCGTCTGCTCGGCGATCACGTTGGCAAGCAGCACCGACTTCCGGGAAGATACTGCTTTGAGGGACTACTGTATCGGCCGGCTGGTGCGGGTTGTGCATGAGCAATTGTGGGAACGCTTGCGTTCGGATATCCGTGAGCGTGGCTGGGGGGAAGTCCCAGAAGAAACCCGGATCTCGACCCTCCTGGAGCGCTTTCCCGCTCTCACAGCAGAAGAGAGTTATCACATCGATGTCTCCCACCTGTCCAGCGTGGTGCAGATGAGTTTGCATCTTCCTGCTGGGGAAGAGAACGTGCTGGCTCAGGAACTCTGTCACTATGGCCGGCGCCTCTCACCGGTGCTTCAAGGACGGCATGAACACCCATTTGAGGAGGGATACGAAGATTATTTGGCCTATCTGGAGGCAATCGGGGGGCGGAATGTGGATGAACATCTGCTGCGTTTTCGGATCAAAGCGGAACGTGCAGCAGCGGAGGGTAGCACCTACGCGGCACAGGTCTATGTGAACCTGCTATTGCGCGTGGGAAGGGAAGGAGAAGCATTGGCGGCTGCCCAGCAATTTCTCCTGCGGGAAGACGAACGGAACCTCATCTGCCCTGGAGTTTATGAGCTGGCACGACGGCGGGGGGACTACGCAGCCATTGCTCAGGCTGCTGCTGCACGAGGCGATCCGGTCGCCTTCCTAGCCGCTCTGCTCAGTGGCCGGAAGCAAGCCTCTGTTCAGGCCGGCACCTCTCCGCCCATCTCTTGAGCTGGAAGGGCGATGAGTTGCCGTCCGACGCGAAAGCTGCTTAATCCGAGGTTCCCAATTCTGCCAGAATGGTGGCCGCGCGATTAGCGTCTTCCACACTGTCGAACGTGACGTAGCCCACGAATTTGCCCTGGATCACCGTCATCACCAGACCGTGCAAATTGATGCCTGCCATTTCCCAAGCCTGGGTCAGCCGTCCGCCCAGCCCTTTTTTGTCGTCCCCCTCGATACGCATGACGATCGGTTCGCTAACTTCATGCATACCGGCAGCCCGTGCCGCAGCAATCTGGCCATTGCCATTGAGAGGTGCGACGTACAAATCTCCCATCCCCGGCCTCGTGGCGGAACGTTGACTATAAACATACTCCAGGTGGACACCGGCCTCGGCGAGCTTCTTCAGTTTGGCAGCGATACCGCCTGGCTTATCCTCAACCTCAGCATGGTAGACATGGACTCGCTGCATCTTGAAACTCATGGGAAGACCTCCTCAACGAATGGCTCACCGGACAGGACCTGCCATGATGGCTAGCCGTGCACCCGCACCACTAGCTATCTCTACGGATGATACCGCCGCACCCCGACAGTTGGCAACCTTCTGGTTTTTATTTTCCTCACCTTTTCTTCTGCGAGAGTACACAATGCACTCATCCTGCAATTTCCGCCTATCGTCCCTCCTATGCCTGGGACAAGTTTGGGATAAGTTGGTGCTGATTGTTCTCCTACTCTTAGCTTTGCTGGGAGGATTGTTGCCAACGCAGGCAGTTCCTTCCGAACTGAATCGAGCGGCTACGCCTGAAAAGAATGGTCAGACGGCTTCCCCGCCGGGCCTCCAGCCGGCGGCACTGCCTGTTCGTGTGTTTCATCGTTGCACTCTATACGATGGCACCGGAGCGGCTCCAATTGCCGATGCTGTTCTAATCGTGGCCGCGGATGGTACCATCCAAGCTGTGGGTTCGCGCCAGCAGGTGGGAGCGTGGCCGAAGGAGGCGGAGGTCATCGATCTGCAAGGGGCGGTAGTGATCCCCGGCCTGGTGGATACGCATTCGCATGTGGGTCTGTGGTCACGTCCCAGTGTTCCGGGAAATGCGGATGGAAATGAAATCAGCGGGCCGGTTCAGATCACGTTGCGTGCCTTGGATGCCGTCAATCCCGACGATCCTGGTCTAGCCATGGCGCGTGCTGGTGGCATTACCACGGCGAATATCATGCCCGGTTCGGCCAATGTGATTGGGGGTGGCACGGTCTATGTCAAACTCCGTCCAGCGGCCACCATCGAGCAGATGCTTTTGCAAGGTCGGCTGGCGGATGGCACTCCGATCCTGGGCGGATTGAAAATGGCCAATGGGGAAAATCCCAAAGGGTACGGGCGGCTACGGCAGCAGGCTCCGTTCACCCGCATGAAGGTAGCAGCTTTGCAACGGGAGGCCTTTGTCCAAGCCCGACAACGCTGGCAACGGCGGGGAGAAAAGGCGGAACCGCAGGCGGAGGATTGGGATTACCAACTGCTGGGGGAAGTCTTACAGCGCCGCCGCACGGTGCACTTCCATTGCCATCGAGCCGACGACATCCTCACCGCCGTCCGGCTCTCAGAAGAGTTCGGCTTTGAGGTGGTCTTGCATCATGCGACCGAGGCCTACCGGGTGGCGGACATTCTCGCTCGCAAGAAGATTCCCGTGTCCTTGACCCTCATCGACAGCCCTGGCGGAAAAGCGGAAACCATCGGCCTGCTGGAGGAGACCGCGGCAATCCTCGTGCGTGCCGGTGTCCCTGTAGCCATCAATACTGACGATGCTGTGACAGAATCTCGCTATTTCCTGCGTACCGCCGCGATTGCCTTGCGTGGGGGTCTGAATGAGGTGCAGACCCTGCAAGCTCTGACTTTGACCCCTGCTCGTCTCTTGCATTTGGATCACCGCCTCGGCTCCTTGGAGAAGGGGAAAGATGCGGACTTCGTAGTACTTTCTGGACCACCCTTTTCCGTGTACACCCAAGTGTTGCAAACTTGGATCGAAGGACGGAAAGTTTTTGACCGGAATCGCAAGTCGGACTGGCACTACCAAGTCGGCGGTTTCGCCTTACCTGACGGCGGGGCGGAATTGCCCGGTCCGTTACCACCTCCGCGGCCACCAGCGACTGTCCAGACGCCGTCTCTTCCTTCTGGTCTGGCACCGTTGTCCCAAGAGGCCCCGCCTCAACTAGCCATCTTGGCCGGACGGGTGCATATCGGCGATGGCACCAGTATCTCTCCGGGGGTCGTTCTGATTGCTCAAGGTCGTATCCGAGCCGTTGGTACGCCGCAACAGGTGGCCATTCCGCCAGGAACGGCTGTGCTGACCGCCGCGGAGGTCACACCGGGCTTGATTGATCCTTTCTGTGTCGCCGGACTATCCGGGGCGTGGAACATCCCCGCGGATCAAGATCAGGATGAACTGAGCCATCCGAATCAGGCGGAGCTGAGAGTCGTGGATGGATTCAATCCTCGCGAGCCGCTCCTGTCGTATCTCCAGGCCCAGGGAGTGACGATCGTTCATGTGACACCGGGGCGTCAAAATGTCATTGCCGGGCGTTCTGCCATCTTCCGTACCGATGGCCCGACTGTGGAGGCAGCCCTGTTGCGGGCGGATGCCGCTTTGGTCGTCAACTTGGGAGAAGTCCCCAAAGCGGCCTACAAGGACAAGGCTCCGCAAACCCGTATGGCGATCGCCGCCATAATCCGCAAAGCCTTCGCCGACGCACAGCATTACCGCCAACGAGGAGGAGCCAAAGGGAAGGATGAAACCGTTTCGCTGAAACAGGAGGCCTTGATACCTGCTCTGGAAGGACGCATCCCGGTCATCTTTGTCGCCCAGCGCCGCGATGACATTCAAACCGCCTTGCGGATCGCTGCCGAGTTCCGCCTGCGCCCCATTATTGCCTTGGGAAGTGAGGCCTACCGACTCTTGTCGGAATTGAAACAGGCTGGTGCAGCAGTGTTCCTCCATCCCCCGATGCAGCGTGTCGGCAGCAGCTTAGAGACACTCCACGCTACCACCGTCTCTGCATTCCAATTGGACAAGGCCGGTATTCCGTTTGCTCTCTGCACTGGTTTTGAGGGGTATGTTCCCAAGGTCCGGGTCCTGCGCCACGAAGCGGCGATGACCTTGGCTCGCGGCGGCCTCGATCATGCTCGAACTCTTCGTGCCGTGACCCTCGATACCGCCCGCCTGCTCGGTCTGGATAAAGACTACGGCTCCCTCCAGGTGGGCAAAGTGGCAGACTTGGTGCTCTACGACGGCGATCCCCTCGAACATGCCACCCACGTCACCCACACCATCATGGCCGGCCGGGTGGTCTATAACCGTGCGGACTACCTCAAACTGCCTTTGGATCGCCGTATCCTCTCGGCTACCGCCGCGGTATCATCGGAAGCCCCTTGCTGCCTCTTCGGCTGGTAACCTGCCCAAAAACCGTTCATGGGGCACCGAAAATGCCATGCCCTTGTCACGGGAACCTCTTTTCTGGTCATAGCGATGTTCTACCCCCAGCAAGCTGGTTCCTAAGAGCCTAAAGGGGACTTCGAGCCGCGAAAAAAACCGGCTTCCCTCCATATTTGAAGGGAAACCGGCTAGTTTTGCGGTGGGGAAAGTGACAGTCCTGAGCTATGGCAGGGGGATGAGAAAGATTCTCTCGCCGGAGGCCAGTTCAGTGGAGGTGGTTACTGTTTAATCCAACTGCACGACCTCACGTCCCGAACGGGTTCCCATGCCCTGCCAAATGGCCGGGTTGATGTCCTGCCGAATGAAGCGAACGCTGCCGTCACCTAAAGCGACGTTGACCCCGCCAGGATGCTGACTGCGCGAGTACATCACACTGGGATTGGTCGTGGTGGGGGTCCCGATGCAGGGCAGTCCCTGAGCGGGTAAATTGTTGCAATAATAGGTCGTGTAGATTACGTCGGGGCTAGTGGTGTTCGGTGGCATGAAAGTGCTCACACCTGCCGCATCACCCCACCAGATGAAACCACGCAGATCTCGCCCCTGACCCTGTCGCACTTCTGCGATCATCACGGTGTTGGACAAGCCGTCCACCACGTCGGTCAATTTCCAGCCAATCTGCGATCCGCTTTTCCACTCGAACATCCCTCCCAACTGCGGCACGCCGGCAATGGGACGATTATAGCCTGGATAGCCTCCCTGGCTGTGCACCACAGCATAGTTATGATTCGTCAAGTTACCGAAGGGTCGGTTCTCCTGATCGCTGGGACAAGTCCACACCTTGAGGCGTTGATTGGTCACATTCGTAGTGTTAGGAGCTGAGCTGTAGCGCGGTCCCGTAGAATCGTTCCCACCCCAGTTCTGGTACAAGTTGAAAAGTTGTTGTTGCTCGATGTAGGGCATGACCTGGATGGTCCACGTTCCCCAACAACAGCCATAAGGCCCCATCAGGTTCGGCAATGCCTGATTGACATCATGGTAGCTGTGCATCGCTATTGCGTTTTGCTTGAGATTGTTCTGGCAGCTCATGCGGGCCGCGGCTTCCCGCACCTTCTGCACAGCCGGCAGCAGCAACCCGATCAGGATCGCTATGATGGCAATGACCACCAGCAGCTCAATCAGCGTAAACCCACGTCGCACACGGTACATGATCAACCCTCCCACAAGGGACCATGACAAAAAAGACAGGGAGAGAAACCAGGATTCGGATGAGAACCGCTCCCATCCAAATTAGCTCGCGTATGAGCCGTTACGTGGACTCACTTGATATCAAAGTCAAACTGGTTGTTGTTGTTCGCTTGGACTTCCCGGACGATATCGCTGCGGACATTATACTTTTCCGGAATCAGTTCCTTCTGCAATTCGCTGACGCCAGGCGGTTCGTCGGGATTCTTGGGAGCGCTGCCACCCGCAGCCGCTGAGATCATGACCTTATACTTCCCCGGCGCCAATCCTCCGCCAGGCGGTGACTCATACTTGCCATCCTTGATGGGAATCGAGGCACGGGTCCCACCAGTACCACCTTCCGGAGTGAACATGATCACTCCTTCAGCCAAGGGTGCTCCCTTGAAGGTTACTGTGCCGAACACCTTGTAATTCTGCGGTCCTTTTTTCCCGCAACCGACCAGACCTACAGCCATCAAGCATCCCGCGATCCCTGCTACAATCCTGATGCTCCCGACCATCCAGTTAGCTCCTTTCCTGTTCAGGAAGTGAACTCAATTCCCCTATAATTACACTCATTCTTTCCACGCTGGCGCATGGCTGCCATGCAAGGCCGAGGTTATTCCGGTTTGTCGACTCTTTTCTGAGGATCGCCATGTGTCGCGACTTCTGCATCAGCATGATATCCCTGATGGTAATGCCCTGCAAGGGCCATCGTGTTTTTTTGAGATTCTAGGTGGTCTTCGCTGCCCCCAAGGATAGTACGCATGGGACAGCATAGGATGGAATCCCTCAGGCCGTCGTTCGATGATGATAGGGTGCGAAGGAAACAAAGATGTCGAGACCAGTGAGATGCTTCCAGACACCCTAGCCCAATTTTGACTTGCACAGCAGCGGAAGCTATGGTAAGAATTGTCAATAGTACTATCTCGTACAGTATAAGGGCATGTCTTTTCTGGGAGCAGATATGTCCCGCATGAAGTTGCCGAGCATGGGGGAAATTCATCGTCTGGGTCGGCTGGAGCCGCGGCAACGAGCGGTGCTCAAACTTCGCACCGGTTGCGCCCCCCTCAACGCTGAAGAACTGGCCTTCGTGATTCCCGAACGGCGGGAAGAAGCCGCGGTGGTACGCCCTCGGACCCTTCAGGAAGTGGGCAATCTCTTGGGGCTAACTCGCGAGCGCATCCGGCAAATCCAGGATTCTGCTTTGCGGACCTTGGAACAGGAGGAAGAAGAAGCGGTGGTTCGGCGGCGCGGACGGCGCAAGGTCTCTCGCTAAGTTCCCGCGGAGTCAGGGAGCGGGGGACTTGGTCCTCCCCAATACCATCATCTAAGAGCCTGCTGGCGATCAGCAATGGGTCTAACGACCCCAGGCTGGGAGGTTCAGGGACATTCCCATTCTTCAGACTGGGAAAGGTGCGTCAGAGAAAGTAGGTGTGGATCGCCCAATCTGATGCTTTGTTACCCCTTTCAGGAGTCAGCCATGCGCTACGAATTAGTCAACCCCGGTCCATTTGTTATGCTCAAGGTCCAGTTGGACCTGGGAGAATCGCTCAAAGCAGAAGCTGGTTCGATGGTCGCTATGAGTGACACTGTGGATGTAGAAGGGAAGATGGAAGGGGGTATCCTCAAAGGTTTGGGCCGGATGCTCGCGGGAGAATCGTTCTTTTTCCAGACTCTGACAGCCCGCCGCGGCCCCGGTGAGGTGCTGCTGGCTCACGAGTTACCGGGAGAAATCTATCCGATCACGCTAGACGGCCGGACCAACTACATCCTCCAAAAAGACGGCTTCTTTGCCGCCAGCCGGGAGGTTGAGATCAGCACGAAGGTACAAAATCTTCTCAAGGGTCTCTTTTCGGGTGAAGGGTTTTTCGTTCTGCGGGCCAGTGGCATGGGAACGCTTTTTGTGAGTTCCTATGGGGCGATCCATCCGATCGACTTATCCGAGGGACAAGAGTTTGTTGTGGATAACGGCCATCTCGTAGCCTGGCCGGAAACCATGGAGTACAAGATTCAGAAGGCTTCCAGCGGGTGGATTTCCTCCCTCACATCCGGTGAAGGTTTGGTCTGCCGCTTCCGTGGTCCGGGCCGCGTGCTGATCCAAACCCGCAATCCTGGGGGCTTCATCGCCTGGATTACGCAATTTCTACCGAAACGTTGAGCATCCTGTAGCCCTAGTTGTCGGCATTCGCCTCCGGTATCCAATTCCAGGGCGTACCTCGCTCAAGCCCCGAGGCGCAGGCGAAGGAAGGCCAGTTGCCGCCGGCGCAACTCCGGCGGCCCTGCCGGGTCGAAAGGCAGCAGGATCGGTTCATTTCCCTCATGGGGGCCGTGCGTGCGAACCAAATAACGTAACACCTCAAAGGCGCGTTGCCGGAGGAGCAGTTCCTGGCGTTCCAGAGCATCCAGGAGTAAGGGTACGGCCCGCGGTCCGCTGCGAACCAACTGCACAGTTGCCTGCGACAGCGCTGCATCATCGATCAGCGCCTCGATGGCTAAGCGGAGGCGTTCCAACTCCAGAAGTTCTAGCGGTAAGTGGTGCTCGTCGCGGACCGACGGTCCTGTTTCAGGACCCCGGCTTGACACAGCTCCCGAAGTTGGACTGGCGGCCAGGGCGGCACTCGCCGCGGATTGTAAGACGGACTCCACATTGCGGTTAGCACGGGCGGCCATCTGCCGGGTGAATCCGTCCTCCTCAAAACTTCGACCCAAGTATGCTTTGATGGCGATCTCGTCATTGACCAGTTGGTGGGGAGTGCCGTGAGTGACGACCTGGCCATCGGTAATCAGATAGACCCGGTCGGCGGTGCGGAAGACCTCTCGGACATTGTGGTCGGTGATGAGGATGCCAATGCCGGATCGGGCCAGCTCGCGGATATTATGGCGAATATCTTCCGTGGTCAGGGGGTCGACCGCGGCGAAGGGTTCATCCAGGAGGATCAGCAGCGGCTCGCACACGAGGCAGCGGGCAATCTCCAGGCGGCGTTTTTCCCCCCCGGAGCAGCGGGCCGCAATGTTGGAACGGACATGTTCGAGTTTGAAACGCCGTAGAGCTTCCTCCGTGCGTTGTCGGCGTTCCCGCCGGGTCAAAGGGCGTCCCAAGGTTCGGCTGCGCGGCAAGGCTTCCAGGATGGCCAGCAGGTTCTGCTCCACGGTCAGTTTGCGGAAGACGCTCGGCTCTTGCGACAAATATCCCATCCCGCGGCGTGCGCGCTGGTACATGGGCAGATGGGTCACGTCTTCACCATTGAACAGCACCCGTCCAGCATTTGGGGTGAGCTGACCGGTGGCCATGCGGAAACTGGTTGTCTTCCCGGCACCGTTGGGACCGAGCAATCCGACTACCTCGCCCGCCTGGACTTCAAAGGAGACCCCCTTGACCACCTCGCGGCGGCCAAACACCTTGACCAACCCTTGAACTTCCAGCAGCGCCATGATGTCAGCCGGCCTCCTCTAAATCCCGTATGGGATGAGTGGACCTGTCGGAGTGATGGCTTTCCGCCTTTACCCTAAATGCGACGCCCATGCAAGGTGGCTTGCCAATTGGCCAGATCGTGGACTCGTGCATATCCTCATTCGCGATGGAAGCAACATGCCCAAACGGCCCCACTTTCTTTCCAACGTGAGAATAATTCCCTCCCGATGTCCGCATAAGCGTTGTCCTTCTCTTTCTGGAGAGGTAAGAGGAAGGTAAGAGGAAAAGATGCAGCTCCCGTGCCTTACCGAGATGTGGATAGATGGCCCATAGAATAACAGTGATGACAGCGGTGGGTAGATGGGGCGCAAAGAGGCAAAAAATCGGTGCTAGGTCTCCCCGTCAAGGCGGGAATCGGTCAGAATAAGTAGGATAGGGTGATGATCCATAAGATGGCACCACTTGGGCTGCGTCGACCGGCCACCGTGGGATTCCTATCCATTGGGGAGCGGCAAATATGGCACTCGATCTGACTCCGGAGCAGAAGGCAATCGGCAAGGCGAATTTCGAGCAAGCCGTTGGCGATCTCGCTCGGCAAGGGAAAATGTCCTCCGTGGTGGTCGGGGGCGCCCCCGTGGATCCGAACCACCCCGATCGGCGCGATTTTCTCAAAGCCGGTCTGGCCGCGGGTGCCGTAGTGCCAGTCTCCGCTGCGGTCTATTACGGTTACCACTCCTGGAAAGGGAACAAGGCGGTACGTACTGCCCTGATCGGTTGTGGCGATGAAGGCGGCGTGCTCGTGGGCGACCACAACCCTGAATTCAATGAGATCGTGGCAGTTTGCGACATTCGCCCCTCGAATCTCAAGCGGATTTTCGAGGGTGAAGATCGCGGACCGCGCAAGGGCCTCAAACGGATTTACGGCGTAGAAACGGCCCGCAAAATCCGCACCTATGACCATGTGGATGCCCTGTTGGCAGACAAAGAGAAATTGGGATTGGAAGCCGTCATCATCGCCACCCCACTCAATACCCATGACGTGCTCACCCGCAAGTGTTTCGACGCTGGTCTGCACGTGCTCTGCGAGAAGCTTATGGCGCGCGATATTGCGCGCTGCAAAGCGATGATCCGAGCAGCCAAGGAGAAAGGATTGCTATTGGCCATCGGCCATCAACGGCACTACAGCACTCTCTATGCTCACGCCATCGAAGTGATCCACAACGGTGTACTCGGAGATATCCGCCACATCCGAGCCTTGTGGCATCGGAATAATTCCTGGCCGTTCAACCCTTCAGCCAAAGAGCGAGCCACTTATGCCAGCGGCAAGGACCTGGATGGCCAACCCTTCGACGTCCCCTTCTACCGTGATGGCTGGTACAAACCGATCCTTCAGGAAGACGCTGATGTGTTCCTCCAGGACCCGAAAAAACTGACAGAAGCCGGCTTCAGCACCATCCGGGAACTGGTCCGCTGGCGACTCTATGAGAAGACGGGAGGCGGCCTAATGGCCGAATTGGGAAGCCATCAGTTGGACGCCGCCTCGATCATCCTCGGTCACGTTCATCCCCTCGCGGTTCAAGGGGTGGGTGGAAAGTTCTTCTACCGGCCTGGTCGGAACGACCGCGAAAGCGATGATGCGGTCTTCGTCACCTATGAGTTTCCTGGTCCCAATCACCCCAAAGCCGGCAAGGGGGGCAACGACCCCGACGACATTGTCATTGTCACCTACTCCTCGTTCAACACAAACAGCTTCGAGAAATACGGCGAGTGTGTAATGGGCAGCCGGGGCACCATGATCATCGAGGAAGAACGGGAGGTGTATCTGTTCAAGGAACCGGAACCGGGTAAGGCCGGCAGCGGCGGTCGGGAAACGCGGCTGGTGGTCAGTAACGCTGGCAAAGGCCCTGTCCTGGAAGCCACCAGCACCTGGGGGGGCGGCGGCGGAGCAGCGATTTCCAAGTCAGCCTCGGCACCCGCCTGGGATAGCGCGGTCCGCGGTTATCGCACGGAAATGGAGCACTTCGCCTACTGTGTCCGCCGCTGGCAAGAGATGAAGCAGCCCGTCAGCTACGACAAAGATACCAACGGCCGCCTCAAATATGCCGACATCCTACCGCGCTGCCACGGTGAAGTCGCTCTGGCGGATGCCATTGTCGCCCTCACCGCCAATCTAGCGATGGCGAACCGCCAGCGGATTACCTTCGAGGATGATTGGTTCGATGCCGACAAACCCACTGCCACACCCGAGGCCAAATACGCCCGCTCCCGTGCCTGAAATTACCCATTTCGGAGCGAGAGATTTTCTAAACGAGAGACTCCCAGGCAGAAGATCGGAATGTCCCGTTGACTCGTGGGCATGGGCTTGGCCCCGTCGGAACACAATGGGTGCAACCCTGTTAGGCCCTTGCCTCCAAGCACCGCAAGGCCGGAGCCGCCTGGCCCGGTTTGGGTGTTTTCCTGGCTCAGGTTTGCCTTTGGTGGGTCTTGCTGGGAACCGGCCGTCTGTCGCCTACTTTTCTGTCGCCTGCTTTGATCTATCGCCGCCACCCTTTCAGGTGACACACTTCCAAGTGACGCTCCTCAGGCGGATGGAGTCGGACTCGTCGTGGAGGCCGACGGTTGCGTGGTGCAGCGCCGGCGGCAGCAATACGTCCAAAGGGCATCCAATCCCAGCCATCGGCCTGTCGGATGAACCAGGATGACGCATAAAGCCAGAGCTTCGATGACGTTTTTGTTGATGAAGATCGGATTCCCCTCGGTACCAGGTGGTAAGGGGAACCAGGGGAAAGGGGGGTAGGTCAGGTAAGTGAGCACCAGAAAGCCGATGGCACCGAGGCAAGCCAAGGGGGTGAACAAGCCCACCAGCAGCAAGGTTCCGATAACCACCAGAAACCACATGGTTACACGATCGAGAAGATCCCCACGACTCCGAGTCGGTGGCGGGGGCGTCCAGGCGTCACCGAGCAGTTCCTTCTTCAATTCCTCGACAAAGGCTTGAGCATCACGTGCCAGGTCGGACAGTGCATTGTAATAATCGCTCTGCAATTCGGTGACACGCTTCTGTTCAATTCCATAACCCTGACCCAATCCCAGGCGGAGTCGATCTTCTGCCTCTTGAAGGGCTTGCCGGAGGTGGTCCAAGTATGCGAGCCGCTGCGGTGCTGTCAGAGGCACCTCGTCATTGCCGATGAATTTGATGCGTGTAGGTCGAGGCTCCACGCCATGAACCCAACGCGCATAGGCTGCTTTGGCGGCTTGGACTCGTTCCCGGGCGATGGAACCGTAATTGTCCTGTTTCTTCCGGGCAGCGGTGCGGGCAGTTTCTGCCTTGCGCCGCACCTCAGCTTTCGCAGTGTCTGTAGTGGCTTGGGCCAGGCCGAGAGCTTCCTCTTTATCAGCGGCGGCCAACTCCCGCTCGGCTTCCTGGCGGACAGCCTCCTCCACTTGGGGCAAGAGCGCCTCCAGTTCTTCCGCTACAGCAGGCGGGCAGGCACCAGCTTGGTCCTCCAGGGAGGAACGCCGCAACAGGTCGGGATTGCTTACGGAAGAAAGCCGGACTCGTGCCGCAATCACCGCTTCCGGGTCCTCGAATTGACGCCGCATGAACGGTCCCAATGGCCCCGGCGCCGAGCGGAAATACGCCGCACTGCTGAACGGGCGGTTGGTTTCCGTCGGCCCGACATAATGCGAGTGGATTTTATGCAAGCCTTCAAAGAGAAAGTGCCAGCCGATAGCCAGACGCAGCGCCAGCAAGAAGAAAACACGCGGGGAGCCACGTTGGAACGCTGTGGCGACGACCAGGGCCAGCAGTAAACCGCCCAAACCCACATAAATCACAGGTAACGGAATCATGACACTCCTGTCCCTAATCCCGATTCGGCGCCGGGCGATGGGAGCGATGGAATAAACTCGCTCGCGGAACGTTGGCTTCCCTGAAAGAGTAGAGGGTGATGGGGATCCTGGCCGCTGGCATTTTCTGGCAGCACCACGAGGGTCACTTCGGGATATAAGCGTGTCAGGCGTTCGGCCCCGGCTGGGCCGAGGACAAAAGCTGCGGTGGACAAGGCATCCGCTTGGGCCGCCGTGGGAGCAATGGCAGTCGCACAAGCTACCCCCTTGGCGGGCCAGCCACAGCGGGGATCCAGAACATGTCCCAGTCTTTGCCCGCGGTACTCGAAATACTGAAAGGTGGCCGCACTTACTCCCAGAGCGGCATCCCGCAGGTACACTGTACCTAAATGGCAATGAGGGTCGTGAGGATGCCGCAAGCGGATGGGCCAGCCTCGCTCACAGGCCGGTGAGGTTCCCAGGGCGAGAATACTGCTACCCCCGCCGTGCAAGAGAGCCTGCGTGATCCCCCAATCCCGGCGCAAACACTCCCCGGCCTGGTCCAACGCATACCCCTTTCCCACAGACCCCAAGTTCAGCTCCAAACCCTGGCGGCGAAAGCGGATCAAGCGCCGTTCCGGGTCCAATACCAGGTGGCGCAGACCACTACACTGCATCGCATGAATGCGTTCTTCCGCCGAGGGGACACGACCCATGCGCCGGTAGAACCCCCACGCTTTGATCAGAGCACCACAAGCAATGTCGAACGCTCCGCCGCTAGCCAGCCCCCATTGGACACAGCGAACCAATAAGTCGAACAATCGGGACTCGACTTCGATGGCTTCTGTGGCCGCCGTTGCATTGATCCGCGAGACTTCGGAATCTTCGCGATAGACTGTAAGCTGAGCTTCCAGGGAGTCGATGGCGTCTAGAGCTGCTTCCGCCGCTTCCCACGGCGCCGGAGAATGACCGGCTGGCAAAGCAACCTCGAAGATGGTTGCCATTGCCCGACGTTGAAAGCGCAGGAGCAGGCATTCCTCGACGCCTTCCTCTGCGGCCTCCCACGGAGTCCCGGCCAGCATTTCCCACATCCGACCCGTCCTCGCAAGCGAGTAGTAACGGTGACCTCCACCAGCGGCCTTACCCGCTTGGTGAGCGCCTCACAGCGGTTTGACATTCAGAACGCTCACTCCCCTCAGTTTTCGCTGATCTGGTCGTGGATAATGGGTTCCAGATATTTCGTATTGCGTTCGATGGCGAGAACGATGGTCCGTTCTTCGACCCCATCCGCAGAAACAGCTACAGCCGGGATGATCTGCCGGCTATCAGGTAGGCTGAACTCCATCACAAAAGTTCCATCTGGCCGCAATTCGACGGGGTCATTTCCCAGAGTGAGATGAGCTTGCGGATCCGTTCGGCCAAAGACAATGAGCCGGGCATCCAAGTCAAAGTAGAACTTCTTGAGGTGATGAGGTGGCGTCGCGCCGCTGCCAAACGCGCTTTCCCGTGGCGAGCCGATGGGACGGCGAAACCGTTCCTCGAAGATGGCTTTAAGCTGGGGATGAGCAGCGCTTTCAAAGCCGGTGGACATGGCTGCGATTCGCTCCGCCTTGCGGGGGTCAGTTTCCCAGCCCGCATCGAGGGCTTCCGGCGTTCCAGCTTTGGGTGTGGTGACGACATTGGAGCGCGCCAAGACAAAGAATTCCCCCCGCCGGGACATATAGCCGATGTCGACGCGATAAGTTCGGGGCGGTTGCGACACGTGAATATACCAGTTGTGGCCATCCTCTTCCACCGGAATATCCTGGAGCGGCGTTTCGTAGGTGCTCGTGGTGTCCTGACTGGTGACATCCCAGAGGCGGATGGTGAGTTTGGCTCCGTACCAGTCTTGCTTCAAGGCCGCCTCCGCTCGCTGCACAGACTGAGCTGATAACTCCCACATGACGTGCAGCCAGTAAGGATCATTGACTGTCAGAATAACCCGATCTTTGGCTGGCGGAGTGCTGACGCGGGGCGGTACTGCCACCGTAGCCGATGCGATTCCACCGCTGCTAGGTCGGGAAACCACTGCTGCCAACTTGCTCCCCCCGCCGCCTACCAGGTCGACGGCTTGTCCTTTGTCAACCCCGCCAGTTGGGGACGCAGTTTTTTTCATCTTGCCAGCGGTGGATTGCGCTGGTTCCCGGCTCTTTTCTCCTGCTGGGGCAAGTGTTTTGCCAAGGCGCGGGGGAGCAGCAGTCTCTGGAACACGGTCATTTGTTGCAGTCTTCTTACCGCTCCTGGAAGCAGGAGCCGGGGTAGATTTGTGGCGAGATGCCACTCGGCGGCTCTTGGCGCTTGCCGTACTAGCTGAACCGGCACCTGACGCACGCCGCTGGGACGAGGAAGTTCGGCGAGGTGTGGTGACTTTGGCTGCGGACTTGACTGTAACCCGTCCTTTTTTACTACCCCCCGTAACTTTCAGAAGGGCTGCCACGAGGGCCGTCTTCGTCATCGTTTCCCAGCCGCGGATTCCCCGGCGGCGAGCCATCCGCTCCAACTCTACCTTCGGACGGCGCGACAACGGCGTTGCTTTGCTCATCGACTTTCATCTCCCGTCCGCTTGTCTCACCAGCGGCTTATCAAACTCCCATCCCTGTGCCTCCACTTCAACCCGCGTTCTCCCCCGCGGAACCCGACACGCCGTTCCTCTTCAAAATATCAGTATATCGATGATTTATCTAAACTCAAGGAACTCAACATATTACGGAGTAAAGCTTCAACAGTCTTGGTGATTCCTGGGTGGCCCCCTGCTCCATTAAACACCCCTAACTCCCTTGACTTGCATGACATTATAACAACTTGGACGTGTCATGGCATCCTGCTGTCTGATGACTTTTCCTATTCCGGTTTCGTGATCCCTCCCTTACCACCCCACCATCTGCGAATATCCGCCCACCCTTTGCTAACCCTCTGTCCCGTCCGGATTGCTGCGGAGCCAACTTGTGTGGCCAATAAGGCTGCTCCCTGCGGCAACCTGCTGTGCTCCACTTTAGCCTCGGTCTGGGTTGTGATAGGGCCTGAAATTCCAGTTATTCTGAAGTTTCCGGTATGGCGGATGTCGGTTGCTCCGACTCTTCAGCAGGCGGGCTGGAGTGAGGGGAAGGTTCCGAAGCGGCATTGGACTCTAAGTTCGGCGGGACCGGAGTTGTCGATTCTTCCGACTCCTTGGCAGCCCCCTACGTCCCTTCCCTCGATTCGAAATGAGTTTGTGCGGCGCTGTCGAGCCACTCTTGGGGGCACTCCATGTCCTTGATTCGAATAATCATCAAAGTGACGTCGTCGTTCCTTAAATTTTTTCGTCCTTGTTCCTCCTGAATCCTCTTCTCAAACTCGTCAAAGTTACTGATCTTTTGGATTTGCGAGATGATTTCCGGCTCGCTTTTCTGAACGCGGAGGAACCAGCATGCCAGAGCGTCGGTCATCAGCCAAAACTCATCCCCCTCTTGACACGTTATCTCGATTGGCGAACGGTCCGAAGATGGGTTGTTGTGAGGATCACCCTGATCCGGGCATACACTTTGCCGTGTACTGATGAGTACAGGTGAGGAATTGAAGGCGCCGGGGTCGTCCAAGGGAAACGCTCGGGACAATCCGTCGCCACGAATGTGGAAGAGACAACAATCCCCTACAGCGTTGGCACGGCAGCACCACTCTCCGCCCTGATGTGAAAACTCGACGCCCAGAAAAGTGGCATGAGCACCCCAACGTAACCCCTCCTCGAGGTACCACTGGTCGCTTGTCGGTCTCTTATTGATTTGGTTGCGTTGCTGCTGATACCAGGCCTCATGGATTCGCTTGTCGTACACTTCTCCTGGTGAGGAAAAATGCCCCTGGACATACGCCTGGACCAGATGCTCCGCCCACGATTTCGCCCACGTGCTTTCCGTGGCTCCATCAGCTATGGCCGCCCGAAAGGTGTCTTCTGACCGAAGTTGAACCTCGCAATGTTGGAAATGATCCCCCCCTTGATCCCCCTCTGATGGGACCTGCTCGTCCTGAGAACAGCCATCGCTCCCTGCCCGATCACTTTTCTTGGGGTGGAAGGCGAAAGCATCCTCGTATTCTGCCTTGGTATTTCCCGTCTTGGGCAGCCAATATACTCGTACTTCCAATTTCATAGGCCCGGAAAAGTAGGAGGAGATTAGCGCATCTGGCGGTCCACTCGCGTACCAATATCCAGAAATTGGGCGATGGCGACGGCATCAGCATTGAAAACGTAACCACGAGAGCCTTCTTGGGCCGGCAGTTTGCGCTCCTGAGCTGCGGCGACAAACATTGGCGGCATCACACTCGACATCCGGTAGAGCATCCGAGCCGCATCATCTGGCAGTCCCGCGTCCGTCACGGGATACTGGATCGGCTTGGCGTTACTGGACGAGATGTGCAGGTTGAACAGCAGCACCTGGCCATCATTGGTGAATAACTCACGGATGGATTGGGCGTCTTGCTCGGGGTTGCCGTCGGTCGGTTCCCCATCGGTCAGATTAAGCACAACCGGCGGGAAAGAGTCGGGATGCTCTTTGCAAAATCTCTCCACGATGTAGTAAGCTTGTCTCATCGCTTCTGTCATCGGAGTCGAGCCGCTCGCGACAGGCTCCAAGAAAACCGCGAACTTGTAAGGTTCTTCGTAAATGCCGCCTGCTCCATCCGGCGACCTTTTCATTCGCTCTTCGACACGGATTGGATGCTCCGCAATTTTACTGATGGGAATCAGGTCATCTGAATGGTTTGCCAACTCACCTCCCAAGGCTCGCCCAACGTGAGCACCGTATCCCAGCACGGCAATGTGAAAGTAGTCCCGCACTCCTTCGGCCTTGGCGCAGCGCAAGATCAGATTCTGGAAGATGCGATTGACGACATCGGCGACATATTCGGCTTTACTCCGGTTTTCAAAACCAGGGCAGGGGTCACTCATAGAGCCGGATTGATCAATCATAAACAAAAAGCAGGTGGGATTTCGGCGGCTGACTTCGGCGCTGTAGGGCATCGGCAATCTCCCGCTACTTCCCGTTGTATCTACATCCTCTATCGATTCTAACTCAACGAATGGCTAATGGAAGAGCAAAAGGTTGGGAAAACACTACAACCCTCAGGGATAATGTTGGTTTTGGTCCGGTGGAAAACGACGCCGCCGCTGGGTGGAGGAAGCTCTTTCATCTCCAGGTATGCACAGTGTTGAATACCAACCCAAAGGCGATCAGGAAACGGACTGTTGGGTTCGCATAGGATTAGGATAAGAGAGTCGTCAGGGACGACCTATTCTCCTGTTGAGTCTGGGGCGGGCAATGTCAGCGATGAGCGGAGACGGTGGCGTTTGGCCTGGCGGCATCAGAGGGCTGGTGATTGAAATGTTCGGCTTAGGGGAATGAGGGGAAGATAAAGGCGGAAAAAGAAACGGCGGCGGGACTGCTTGCAAGGAGCCGGACGAGTGGTTAGTCTGGAGTCACTTAGAAGGAGATTGACCGGTGCGTCCCCAGGAGAGCACTATGGCGGGGGAGATGGATTGGAGCGAGGAGTTCTTTCAGGTCCGTCGCCACGGCGATGTGGCGGTGATTGTGCCATCTGCCCAAGTGGAACACCTGGCTGAGACTCTATTGGAGCCGGCTGCCCAAATGGTCCTGGAACCTTTGCGCCGGGATCCGCCGGGACATATTGTGGTGGACTTGTCGGATGTGTCGTATTTCGGCTCTTCGTTCATCACCTTTCTCTTGCGCTGCCATGAGATTGTCAAGCCGCGGGGTAGCGAGTTGGTGCTCGCGGGGGTGAATCCCCGGATTCGGGAGCTGTTGCAAACCACGGCTCTGGACATGCTCTGGGCGATCTACGCTACGCCGCAGGAAGCCCTGGCTTCGCTCGGCGGCTCCTATTGATTAGCCGTCGCTGGACGGCTGTTGTTGTTGAGGATAGAGATCATTTCCCGGCTGCCTGCAACTCGCGCAGGTTTTCTTCCAAGGCGGCAATTTGCCTTGTCAGGTCATGGAGCAATTCTCGTTGTTGCTGCACGATCTCCGGCGGCGCATTCTGGACAAATTTGTCGTTGGCCAACTTGGACTGGACCGTCTCGCACGCCTTGCGTTTTTCGGCCAGTTGTTTTTCGAGCCGGCGTACTTCAGCCGCCAGATCGATCAGACCGGCGAGGGGGACATACGCCTCAAATTGGGGGTGAACGATGCTGCCAGCCAATGAGGGTTTCTGGGTTGCCGCCCCCGCTTGTAATTGGCCGATACCTGCCAAGGGAGCCAAAAAGCTTGCTACCGACTGGAGGTCCTCCGCCGTTTGTTCACTGCATTTGACGAATACATCGATTTTTGTCCGTTCGTCCATTTGATAACGGCCTCGAAGTTCGCGGATTCCCCGAACCAAGTCTTGTAGCAAGGCAAAACGTTGTTCCACTTGAGGATCGATCCATTGAGGCGGCAGTAGCGGCCAGCGGGCGATCACGACGCTTTCCTCAGCGGGGGAGGGGGCCGGTAAGCCCCGGTGAGGGGCGACCTGACCCAGGGCCTGCCATAGCGACTCGGCGACGAACGGCATGATCGGTTGCACCAGGCGCAAAATGGCATCGAGAACACCTACAAGCACTCGCTGAACCAAAGGACGTGATGCTTCTTCTTTCAGCCTTCCTTTAGATAATTCGATGTACCAGTCGCAGAACTCGGACCAGATGAAGTCGTAGAGGAGGCGGCTGACTTCGCTGAAGCGGTAGGCTTCGAGAGCGGCAGTAACATCCTGAGCCGTCCGGCTTAAGCGGGAGAGAATCCAGCGGTCTTCTGTGGGCAAATCGGACCAGGTCAGCAGGGCCGGGGAGTAGCCCTCCAGATTCAGGAGCAGGAAGCGGGTGGCATTCCAGAGTTTGTTGGCGAAGTTGCGTCCAACTTCAAAGCGATCAGAGCCTTGTTTGGCGGTAGGCAGCTCCGGGTCGTCGGAAGGCCAGGGGCCGCCGGGACGGAAGGGCTTTTTACACTGCGGGCAGGTGATTTTCCGCGTGCGCATGTACATATGTTCTTGTCGCACAGGAATCTGGGCCTGGCAGTGCGGGCAGATGTTGACCACCGGCATCCGGCTATCCTGTGTCTCTGTTGCCAAATGGACCATGCCGTAACGCAGGGCATCCACTCCGTAGATGTCAATAACGTCGAGGGGATCGACGCCGTTGCCTTTGGTCTTGCTCATGGTTTCCCCAAAACCGTCGAGCACCTTGGGGTGAATGTAAACGTGGTGGAAAGGTACTTCCCCGACGTTGTAGAGGCTGGCCAGTACCATCCGTGCCACCCACAGGGTGATGATGTCCCGGCTGGTGACCAGGACGGAGGTGGGGTAGTAGTACGGCCGCAATTGCTGCCAGTCCGGGGCGACACGATCGGGCCGGTCTTCCGGCAATGCAGGACCGGGCCAGCCGAGGGTACTGTGGGGCCACAAAGCCGAAGAAAACCAGGTGTCCAGTACGTCTTCGTCCTGGCGGATGGAGACACCCGGGCCGAACATGCTCGTGTCGATGTCCTGACGAGAACAAACCAGCCACTCTTCCCGTTCCGCATCATAGTGTGCCACCAGATCAGGTCCTTCGGCGGCGCGGATAGCGTCCTCCGGCCCGCGCACATACCACACGGGAATCCGATGCCCCCACCACAGTTGGCGGCTGATACACCAGTCCCGCTTCTCCGCTAGCCAGGATAGATAACCTTCCTTGTATCGTTCGGGGAAGAAACGGACTTTGCCGCTCGTCACTGCATCAATTGCTAGTTGGGCCAAACCAGGCTTGCCATCGTCGCGGTCTCCCATGCGGATGAACCACTGGTCGGAAAGATACGGTTCGATGGGTGTCTTGCTGCGGTCGCTGTATTTCAAGGGGATGAGCCGCTCTTCGCATCCTTCGTAAAAGCCCAATTCTTGCATCTTGCGGATAACTGCCTCGCGGGCGGCATAGCGGTCCATGCCGGCAAACTCGCCGCCATTCTCGTTGAGGGTGCCATCGGGGTTGAGGATGTTGATCATTCCGATTTCCGGATGGCGCTGCCAGCAGGCGTAGTCATTCGGGTCATGGGCGGGGGTGACCTTCACGCAGCCGGTTCCCAGCTTCGGATCCGCGAGAATCGCGTCGGCGATGATGGGAATGCGCCGGCCGTTGAGAGGGATGATTGCCGTTTTGCCGATCAGATGTTGATAGCGGGGATCGGCAGGATGGACACAGACAGCGGTGTCGCCCAACATGGTTTCGGGGCGGGTCGTGCTGAAGCGGATATAGGTGTCGGGCATCCCCTCTACGGGATATTTGAACGTCCAGAAGAAGCCGGGGGTTTCTTCGGTGTAGGTTTCATCATCGGCAACTGAGGTTTGCAGTTGCGTATCCCAGTTAACCAGGCGCTTACCGCGGTAGATGTAACCGTCCCGAAACATGCGAAAGAAGGTTTCCCGCACCGCACGGGCGCAGACAGGGTCCAATGTGAATCGGGTCCGGCGGTAGTCGCAGCTTGCGCCCATCTGTTGCAACTGGGCCAGAATACGAGCCTCGTACTTGTCCTTCCACGCCCAGATGCGTTGCACGAGCGCCTCGCGGCCCAAGTCATGCCGGGTCTTTTTCTCTTGCTGGTAGATGAGGCGTTCCACGACCGACTGGGTAGCAATCCCGGCGTGATCTGTGCCAGGAATCCACAAGGCGTTATACCCTTGCATGCGACGCCAGCGGATCAACACATCCTGAAGCGTGTTATTCAGAGCATGCCCCATGTGCAGGGCACCCGTGACATTCGGGGGAGGAATCACGATGGTGAAGGCTGGCCGCTGCGGATCGGGATCGCTGTGAAAATATCCCCGTTCCTCCCAGAAACGCAGCCACTGCTGCTGGGCCAGTTTCGGATCGTAGGCTTTGGGTAACTCCATGGCCATATCTGCGCTTGCTCCTGCTCTGAACTCAGAGAAAAACATCCGACGGATTAGACATCCGAACCGCCCGCTGGGTGATCGCGCCCGGCGCCTTCAGTTTCGCTATCTTTGAACAGCTTGTATTCAATGCTGTCCACGAGGGCCAACCAACTGGCTTCGATGATGTTTTCGCTCACGCCTACGGTCCCCCAGACATCGGTGGCATCGCGGGATTCGATGACGACGCGGACGCGGGCGGCTGTACCTTCCCGAGCGTTGACCACACGCACCTTGTAATCGACCAGTTGCATCTCCTGCAAGCGGGGATAGGCGGGAGTCAGCGCTTTCCGCAACGCTCCGTCCAAGGCATTGACCGGACCATCGCCTTCGCTGACCGTATGGGCAATCTGATCTCCGATGCGGACCTTGACCGTTGCCTCTGTCACGGGTGCGCGTTCGCTGTCATGTTCGATGTTGACCCGGTAAGCCAAGCGTTCAAACCAGGGGCGGTATAATCCCGCCGCTTTCTTGACGAGCAGGTCGAAGGAGGCCTCCGCCGCTTCGAACTCGTACCCCGCATTTTCCAGGTCCTGCACCTGATTGAGTATCTGCGTCAACAGGGCCTTGTCATGATGCAGGCGGTATTTCATGGTTTTGGTCAGAATGGTCGAATGGCCGGATAACTCAGAGACCAGAATGCGCCGTTCATTGCCGACCATTTCGGGCCGGATGTGTTCGTAAGTGGCTGGATCGCGGTTGACGGCATGTGTGTGCATTCCTCCTTTGTGGGCAAAGGCGCTGCTGCCGACAAAGGGTTGATTGGAACGGAAATTCATATTAGCCAACTCGTACACATAGCGGGAGATTTCCGTGAGTCGCTGTAAACTCGACGGTTGCAACACCTCGTAACCGTACTTCAGAGCTAAATTGGCAATGATGCTGATCAGGTCAGCATTGCCGCAGCGTTCGCCAAGGCCGTTGATAGTCCCCTGCACCTGCGTGGCTCCCGCTCGGACGGCGGCGAGGGAATTGGCCACGGCCAAATCGCAATCATTGTGGCAGTGAATGCCGATGGCACAGGGAAGCGCTCGTCGCACGGCGGCCACCGCCTCGGCGATCATCTCCGGCATCGTTCCTCCGTTGGTGTCACACAGGATGATGGTGGATGCACCACCCTCTGCCGCCGCTTGCACCGTTTTCAAGGCATAATCGGGATTGGCCTTCCAGCCGTCGAAGAAATGCTCGGCATCGTAAAACACCTCCCGGCCCTGACGCCGGCAATACCGAACCGAATCCTCGATCATGCGCAGGTTCTCATCTAAAGTCGTTCCGAGGACGTGAGTGACGTGATAATCCCACGTTTTGCCGACCAGAGTGACCACAGCAGTCCCGGCGCCCAAAAGCGCTCGCAGGCCGGTATCGTCCTCCACCGCGGTGTGTTTCTTACGCGTCATGCCAAAGGCCACGACACGGGCATGGCGTAACGTCAACTCCTGAACGGCTTGGAAATACTCGGCATCCTTCGGATTGGAAAGCGGATACCCTCCCTCAATGTAATCGATACCGAACTCGTCCAATCGGCGCGTGAGCAAGAGCTTATCCTGAAGGGAGAAATTGACGCCTTCTCCCTGACTCCCATCACGCAATGTTGTGTCGTATATAACGATCCGCATATCCCGCTTCTCCTGGTCCCTTCTTCCAGAGCGAGAGTCTGACACTCACGAAAAAACCCCGGCGATGTTCACCGGGGTCGTTGTCATTCTGGTATCACCTTGGCGGCCCTGTCCGACCCCGCTCCCTCACCCAACGCCGGCAATCACGACCACGTGGCGCGCTCCCCGCGCCGCGGCAATGGCGATTCCAACGGCCTGATGAGTGATCTTCGGCACCGGACAGTTCCTCCGCTTCTCTGGCATACTAGCACAACAGCCCCGCTTGTCCAGTTCCGACTTCTCGTTGAGTCTCCCATTCCGCCGCACAGGACCTGCCGCAGTTGTGACTTTCCATTCCTTCCTGCACCACTCGATCCCCCCTCCTTACGTCTCACGCTTTGGGTCGGTTGAGCCTCCGCGGTTCCCATATACTGTAAATATGAACCATAAATCGGCAGAAGTCAAATCCATTTCTGGAAATTTTTTCCGCTCCGTTAGGTGCGAAGAAAAACGTGTTCTTTCCTGCTAGTATTCCCTGTCCAGCCTCTCGTCGATTTTGTTGGGGAGACCTCGCCGTGACGGGACGCACCGGAAGGCTGCGTAAGGAAACCAGAAGGCTGCTAGAGGAGGAGGAATGGAGGGGCGGTGCCACAGGGACGATGGCAAGAAACCTACAAAAAATCATCGCCCGTGTGGGAGGTAGGCAAAAAGGGCGATTCCCACACGGGCGGCGTTCCGTAGGCGAACCGGAACTTTATTTCCACTCTAGCGATAATTTGGGCTTACCAAAACTCTTTTTATCGCGTTTTTTGAGTTTCTGTGTTGTTCCCCTGCTGCCAATAGAGCTTACCGCAATCCGTGTGCCATAACCCCTCGACATTGTCTCAATTCGCTGCAACTTCTTCCGCAACAAAAAGTTATTTGTAATTGCACTCCATTCGTTTCTCGGACTTATGCGCATTCCATAGCTGTCTGTTTTTTCGACATTTCCCCGACATCTGTCGAAAAATTCGCCGAAAAAATTCTTGACTTCTTCCCGTCGACCGCTATTATGCTAATAGACCGGTTGCGATCTCTGAGCTGAATGGGCGACGGTTCAGGGGTCAGCGACCGGTCGCCTTTTTTGTTACCCCACGACCTCTCCTCACGTTCCTTGGGTGTCTTGTTACCGCAGGAGAGACATCTAAACAATTCCCTCCTTCTTTGGGCCGTAACATCTGGGATACATCACACGACATAATGTGGACATGAGCCTGGCCTACTGGGCTTTCACCTAGGCAGCATGCCTCAGGGAGAATACGAGTCCGATGTAGAAAGTTACCAGAAGTATTTTTCTTAGGCGGCATCGACTGCCTTACCTCGGTTCCAATAAGGCTAGGTCTTCCTGTATCCCCCTGACAATTCATGCTCTTATTGGTCGTTAGATTCCAGCTCAAAGTTCCACGGAAGTGCAAATTTTCCAAGAAGATCGATTATGCTGAGACAATAATTTGGTACCCAACGGGCCTCTTCACCACAGAAAACAGGACTGATACCGTTTTCCTCCCGATGCGGTGAGGTGTGTAACTCCCTTTCCCATCAACCGAATGATTCTCGCAACGGTGTTTCTGTATGGGGCATGGGAGTAATCGCGGAAACCAGGGAGGGGTGGGAATTGGCTGGGTTAGAGTTCCCAACCCCCACGCTGTCCTTGCGCCATCTCCGGCACGTCTGGCTCAACTTACCGCGATCGCCCGCGAGAGGACCTGCAAGCCGTTCCCCAAGCGGGCTACCAAACGGTAACGTCCCGGCTGGGACAGCACCAGGTCGCCAAACGTCGCCAAGCGTTAGCACTCGTCCGCTTGACCAGCATCCCGGCCCGCTGCCCGATAGCAACCTGAGCCGCACCGCCACATTCGGCAGCCGTACCGCATTCCCAAACTGATCCCGCAACTGCACCTGCAGCCGGAACCGCTGGTCCACACTCACCGTCGCCGGCGGCTGAATCTTGAACACCAACTGGCCCAAGGGTCCCGGATCGTTCACCAATGAGAAGCTGGCGTTGAGACTTCCCACGGTTGCCGTGACAGTGTAGCTGCCCGCCACGGTATTGGTACTGGCATTCCCTGAGGCTTGGCCGTTAGCATCCGTCGTCACCGTGATGGTGCTGTTGCCACTAAATAAGGACTGGCCCCATTGCTGGGAGCGGTGAAGGTGGCAGAGACACCTTCCATCGGCTCACCGAACTGATCCAACACCTGAACCACTAAGGGAGTGCCGAAGGAGTTGCTCACCGTCGTGCTTTGATTGTTGCCATTGGTAATGGTCAGCGTGGTCGTGATCGCCGTTCGCCACAACTCTGTTCCGTGGCTTCCATCATCGGCACAGAAAAACAGCGTTCCGTTCACGTTGATCAAGTTCCGGGGGTTGGCGCTGCCGCTGGGATTGATGTCGACCATGCGATAGGTGCCCACCGTCGTCCCATCCGTCCGCCACAGTTCCCGATCCCCACTGGCATCCGTCGCAGCAAAGTAAATGACGCCGTTGACCTCGGTGAAGTAGGCTGGCTAGGACGCTCCCGAACCGGTGGCGATGTCTTGGATCACTCTCACCCCTAGGACCGACGGTGTGGTGCGATCTTCCAATGCTTCGAAATGCAGGGTCGTTGCCCGCCGGAGGGTGCGAGCAGAACGGGCGGAAAACAACCAACGCCTCCAAGAGAGGGAAGCCGCGACTTCATGACGAAACTCCAGGGGAGATGGGGGGAAATGATAGGATTCTGCGCTGCGCACCACGGATAGGGGAGTGCAGCTACCTGCGATGTGAAGGGCAGGTTCCAAGCGGTCAACTCCAAAACCCAGGAATTGACCATTGTGGGAGATAGGGAATGTGGAAAATCGGACTTAGGGATCAGACTACTACCGCTTCGGAAGTATGGGTGGGGGTAGCAGGGGTAGCGGGGTTTCCCTAAGGCGGGGTTCAGTGGGGAAGGGGGCGGCGAGAGTTTTCTGTTTAGCTTTCCCCCTTGACCTAACCGAGGGTTGTGCGTAACAAGATATAGAGTTTCTTACGGGATGTCTCCCTTACGGCCCTATCGTCTAGTGGTCTAGGACGTAGCCCTCTCAAGGCTAAAACTCGGGTTCGAATCCCGATAGGGTCAACTTTTGACTTGGCACCGTACTGCACGATGATGCAACACGATGCGTAACATCCTCAATTCCAAGCTCTTGCGACTCCCTGCGCCATATAGCACACTGTACTTCCGTATTCTGCTGTGCCGCAAACTGTGCCGCCTGTGTGCCGCTTTCTGTGCCGCCTGACAAGATGGGAGTATGGAGACAAGATGCCGATCTTGTCGGCGGTGGGACCGCTCCCAGCGGACCGCCCCACTGGCGGGCGAGGTCGAAGTGGGCATCCGTGACCTGGAGATAGTGATCTTGGGCTACCGCCGCCGTATTCCCCAGCCACTCACAGACAACGTGATCCGGAAAAGTGTTGGCCAGGTCCGTCTGAGCCGAGGCCCGCAGGTTGTGCCACAGGCGCGGCCAGGGCCGGATTCCCGCCCGCTTGAGCATCCGCAGGAAGTGTGTCCGCAGATTCACGCTCCCCCAGAAGCCCCTATCCGCCGCCTTGGCACTCTCCCGCTGCCGCAAGTGGTGAAAGATGTAGATGCTCCCCTCCGGGGCTTGATCCCAGACTTCCTGGAGATACGGCAGCACTTGCGGTAGAATCGGCACCACCCGAAAGCCCTTGCCGCTCCGCTCAGTTTTCGGACTGGGGACTCGGAGGCGCTGTTTCTCCCAATCCACACAGTCCCACGTGAGAGAGAATGGCTCACTCGGCACTCGCAAGCCCAAGTAGCGAGCAAGAGCCAGGAGCAAGCGCCACTCCGCCGATGGGGCTTGTTCCCGGATCAGCCGCTCTATTACGTCAGCGGGAACATAAGCCTGGCGATCCCGATTGCGGGCCTCCGGTCGCTTGATCCCCGCGAAGGGACTCTCTGCAATCAGTTTCTGACGCACGGCGTCGGCAAAGATGCTGCGACAATGCCCTAGTCGCCGATGCACCGTCGCCGGAGCCAGGGCCTTGGGCTTTTTGGGTTGCCGCGGCGAACGTCCCCCCGCCAGCAGCCATTTGCGAAAGTCGTCAGCCTGACCTGCTGTGATGGAATCGATCCGGCAATCCTCCCCGAAGTAAGTTAGCAGATTCCGGACAGTCTGAGCAATCACGCCCCGACTGGCCTCTTTGACGTGCGTGTGCCGCTCCAGATAGGACTGGAGAAACTCCCCCAGCGTCATGCACTTCGGCGCTTCGACAAGCCCCAGCTTCACCAGCTTCTCGCGCAGCTCGCCATGCAATTCCTTCAGCCACGTTGCCGTGTCTGGGGGAATTGGCAAGCCGCGAACCTGAGCCGCGAGTAAAGCTTCGATATGGATAGCGATAGCTTGAGCTGTTCGCTTGTCGCACTTGCCCAGCCGCACCGTTTTCCGCTTCCCATCGCGCGGGTCAAGGAACAGGATGCGCTTGCGACCGTTGGCATCATTCCCAATGCTGGCCATAGGTGCCTCCGAAAACACAGAGTACCACGGGAAGGAAGGGGGAACAAGCCGGGGCGAGGGGATTATTTTTTCCGGCGCGGGAGGCGATCCGAAAGATGAAAAGTGTTGATCAACTCCCGCATCCGCTGGAGCCAGCCCTCCAGCCACTCTTTCTCGTGCCACTGGTAATACAAGCACTCGACCTCCAGGTCACCCCGAATCCCCCGCCGGTTGGCGGCCTGCCACATGGCCAGGTCAAAATCAGCCAGCGCCTCCCTGAGTTGGAACCAACGGTCGCGGCACTTTTGCACGTCGGCTGCTGGCGGGGCGTCAGCCGCGGCGGCGAGCCATTGGAGCCATTCGGGGTGGGCATGCAGGCGGCGCGCCGCTTCCAGCAACTCCCCTTCCAGCCCCCATTCACTCTCCACTGGCGTTTGCCGCACTTTCGACAAAACGCCTGCGGCCAGCAACTTCCGAATCACGGGAACGGCTTCGGTTTTGTTCAACGGCTTCGTCATGGGAACCTCCTACATGTTAGTAACACACTGATAAGGGTACACACATACAAACCTCCCAGGGGGTCAGATGGCCAAAATTCGCTTATATATAGGGAATTTTGGCCATCTGGTCCGGCAAACCCGTGGATTTCCAGGGTTTTCCTCTTTTGGAATTCTGGCCACCTGACCCAGATGGCCAAAATTCCGAGTCTCACAGTCGCAGCATGTATGTAGAGGGTTCAACATCTTTTGTTCCAGTTAGTTATTGATCGAAAAGCTGGGCTACGGCTTCGGGGGCGGGCTTCCACCCTGGCAGCGCCCATACCCACCCGTTCGCCATCTGGCGGGGGCGGATTCCCAGCCGAGCCTTGGCGCGATGTAGTGTTTTCTGAGCGATCCCGGCCGCGCGGGCCTGAGCGAAAATGTCACGTGCCGAAAGCGGCCCGCGGCGCAGGACAACCTCCAGGAATTCCGTGGCTTCCTGAAGCTCTGTTGGGGGACGGCCAGGCTGGGCTTCCTCTTTGGCAGCCCGTTGCTCGGCCAGGATTACGTCCGCGGTCCGCTCTGGCGGCAGCTGCCCGCCCCAGGCCAGAACCGGGGGCGTGCCGGTAATGCGGAACTCCAGGCCAGGCGCGGGGCGCGCGAGATTCATTTTTCCACTGGCCAGGACCCGCTCCCCATCGTGGGGTTTCTCCCCCGGCAGGACGTGCCACACAGCCCGTGCCAATGCGGTAAAGGCGACCGAGCCGAGCACCTGGGAATCGGCTGCATCGGCGGCGGCCTTGCGGAGGTGGGCGACGACCAAAATCGCCAGGTTTTTCTCTTTCGCCAGCTCGGCCAGGGGCGAAAGTGCCGCCCTCACCGCGTTATCGCGGAAGGCATCGGTTTGAGCGCCCAGGTGATTCCCAATAGGGTCGATGATCAGCAAACGACAGTCCGGCGTGCGGTCGATGATACGGGCGGCCCTCTCCACCTCGAAAGTGTCCAGCGGGGTCGTGACGGCCCGGACCCTGTTCACGTCCGCACCAGCGGCCCGCAAGCGGGGCTTCAGGACGCGGGCGGCGTCATCCTCCAGGTTGACGATGACGACCCCGCCCTGCGGCGCAACGCCGGAACCGTCGGGCCAAGGGCTGCCGGTGGTGATCCGGCCCGCGATGTCCAGCGCCAGTAGCGATTTCCCCAGCCCCTGGCGGCCTGCGAGGAGGGAGACGAAACCCAGGGGGAAGCGATCTGGCCACAGCCAGTCCACTTCCCGCTCTTGGAGCTCAGCCAGGCACACGTCTCCATCATCCGCGGGCGCAGGCAGATGTCCCGGCCGCCACCGCGCCGCGGACCTCAAAATGTCCTCCACCTCGCTTTCGGGCAGCGGCGGTGTGCATCGCGTCCGGTTCTCTGTGATGAGGGCCGCCCGGATTGCCTCCAGGGACATCCCCTTGTCGCGTAGCTTCCCCGCAAGCGCGACAAGGGTCGTTTTCCGCCGCCCTTCGGGGATGCGGGCCCCCTCCGACCCAGCGGTGATGTGACCGTTAGCCGTGCCGTTGAGCGCCGCCCCGTTGACACTGACAGACACGGCGGCGACTGGGGCGGGCGGTCGGGGTTGTTCGGCCAACCGTTCCAGGAGCCAGACTGGTGGTTCCGGCAGTTCGTCACACGGCGGCGGCTTGCGGAGCCACTCGTAGCGGCCGTTTGCGGTGCGGGACGGCGGGGTGACAATATGCCCTCCAACGGCACGCACGTCCACCCCCTCCCCCAACTGTCCAGCGGAGCAGCGGATCTCCGCCAACTCCTGGGTGGCGAAGTACAAATGCAGGCCCCCGCGAGGCGAGCGCACCACCGCACCCGCTCGGTCCTGAAGCTCCTGATTGAGCGGTCCGTCATCCGGCCAGCCTAATCCGGCGGGCGCGTCAAGATCGATGACGATGAGATGGGAGGTAGAGATACCAACGTTCGCATCGGGCCGCCGAGACCACCACTCGCGGATCGTCTTTGGCTCAGTGCTCGCGATCTTGTAACCTCCCTGCAACAGGGGAACCTTCTCTCCGGGCCGCAGGGGAAGGACGGCGTATCCCAGCTCGGCCAGTTCCAGGGCCGCTTGAAGGAGTTCACTCACTGCCGGCGCCTCCTTTCGCTTGTCCCTTCAACTGCTCGCGAATCCAGGCATCAAGAGCTTCGATGGAGTACAAGACCCGGCTGTATTTCGGGTTTCCGGTCCCAAGCCTTACACAGGGGATCGGACCACGGGGACATGTAAGTTGCCAAAGCAGACGTGAGGAAATACCGAGGTAGTTTGCGGCTTCCCTTACTGATAACAGTGCCCGTTCCATAGATCCTCCATTGTTTCTAACACCAGGATGCCGGCACAAGCAACTGTGCGCTTCCGTAGTTAGTAATAGCGCCTACTTGAGAAATTGATCGTATTTCCCGGAGGGATTTATGGAAAAAGTGGGAAATGATATAAAAAACGACGAATACTTCACATTTTTTTTCGTTCATGAAGCAGTTTTTAGTCAGTTTTAGCTACCTGTGATGCTGTTTTTTGTAATTTTCGATAAAGAAAGTGGATTTATTCAGTTTTAGTAATCTATGGAGTTGCTGCTTGAAATTGCAAAGTTTGGCATATCATCGCATCTCGGTCTTTGTTAGGCAGGAATAGATCGCTTAGCAGTCCTCTGAGTGGGACTAGAACTGCTAAACATTCGCCAGAAGTGGCAGGGGCGCTATCCACTTGGGAGTGGTCCTACCGCCGCCCAAAAAACCAACCGACCAGCTCCCCTTGCGGAACACTGGCCGGTCTGAGCTGCTTCTCAGGCTTGATTCCCGCGATCAAGCCCACTACGTGCTAGCCCTACTGACACAATCGGAAAAAGCGGCTACAAGCATTGTAACACCCACCCGCTGATGGCGCTAGGCCGGCGGCCAGGCCCAGCCCCCGTCCCGTCCCAAGCCAGACCCCCTGTGGGCCACTGCCCGGACACTCTCAGGCCGCCCCTGCGGTGGTGCGCCTCCCGCTATGTCAGCCAATAAAAGAGGGCGGCTGCTGGAGTGCAACCGCCCCGGAGGTGAGGTTGGCCATCCGTGACGACAAGTCGCGGAATCCACCCCTATCCTATCCCGTCCCCACCGCTCGGCGCAAGCCTAGTAGGGTGGCATTGTCAATTTTCCTACTTCCTGCTATCTTTTTGCTCCGTTTGACGATGGAAACACCTGACCATCAGGAAGCCTGTTCCCATAAGCTTGCGCAGTCAAGAGCAAAACTGGAATAGGAACGGCCGATAAGTCGTCGGCCTGAGCCATAGTCTATCCCGATAGATAAAGAGCGGGATCGACTCTAGAGGTGATTACTGGGCTTGTCCCAGAATCTGACGGATTTGCTCCACAGTGACCTTGTGCCCTTGCTCAGCGAGTAGCTGCGCAATCTTCTCCGGGGCCATCTTCAGAGCTGCCAAGCCAGTGACGGCAGTTACCACTGCATCCTTCTCCGCAGCGGCACGGGCCACCTCTTCTGGAGCGGCCACCTCGAAGGCTGCTTTTCTCAGTTCCGGTGCTACTTGGGCAACCTTGTCGGCTCCCTTCTTCACCACAGCGTCGGCGATTTCCTTCTCGCTGGCCACCTCGAAGGCTGCTTTTCTCAGTTCCGGCACCATTTCCATCAGTCTCCTAGCGAGTTCTGGGCTGTCTTTCAGATACCGTTTGATGGCTTCGGCAAACCGCTCGGCACCCATCGCGGCCACCTCCCTGGCCACCCGGTCGCTGAGCCGCTTGTACTCCTGCTCCTTGAGAAACTCTTGATAGCGCCGATAGAGGTCTTCATCCTCCATTACGGCCTGGAGCGCTTGCCGCAGCCGCTCCTGCGCCGATTGTACCCTATCCTTGTCCCACCCGACAAGCTAGAGCCTTCAACTTCCCGCTCAGTCACGGAAGCCTTGCTCTCCCGTCAGGAACGCCTGAATCTGTTCCCAGTCCCTAAGCCGCTGGGAGCGGTCCCACCGCTGGGAGCGGTCCCAGCGCTAGGAGCAGTCCCACCGCTGGGAGCGGTCCCACCCTTGGCGGAACCAGCCGGAGCGGAAGCCAAGCCCCGCAGGAGGGCCTCGATGCCCTGCGATGGGGGGGCGGCAAACAATCCCAGGGACGACAGCGCCCCCCGCCGCCGCAGTTTCTCTACCAACCCCAACGGCCCCAGCCCCTGAAGTGACCGCCGCCGCACCGGCCTCCGCTGGGAACCGTCCCGCCGCTGGGAGCGGTCCCACCGCTGGGAGCGGTCCCACCGCTTTGGAACCTGACGCAGCAAGGCCACCGCCGCCTCCAAACGCACCTCATGCTTGTCCGAAGCCAGGAGCAACTTCAGAGTGTTCAGGGCTTGGATCGCCGCCTGCTTCACCTCCCCCCGCACCCACTCCATCATCTGCTGCCGCTGCGCCTCCAACGCTGCCCGAAAGGCGGGGTCAGCCATCCGTCGCTCCACGGTCCGCACACTGCACTTGGCCAGGCGGGCAGCGGCCTGCTGGGTCTGGCCAGCGGCCAGGGCGGTGAGGAGCAACTCATCGACGGGACGGCGGGGGCGGGGCATGGGGGCAAGCTCCTGAACCGGGCGGCGGTGTCTAAGGCATTCTACCCTGGTTCTGGCGGGTTGTGGCGGATTATGACGGGGGGAAGTGCCACCCTTGCATCGTGGGGGCGGGGGAGGGGTTGGACTAGCAGAGCAGGTCCACCTCTGTGGCGATGATCCAGGCGAAGCGTTGGCGGACCTCTGGGGACACTTCCTCATCGCGGACATACTTCCTGCATTCCGCTCCGCTGCCGAAGCCGTCGGGGAACGTGAGGCCGTCCTCGGTCACCAGGGCGAAGCCCCAGATGGAGTCATCACGTTTTTGGAGCCAGTAAGTGCCCTTGCTGTCGCGGACAAAGATAGGTCGGTTCACGGTTCTCTCTCCCATGTGTTCCGTTCCGCTGGCTGGCTTTCGGACCGTCCGAGAGCCTGGATCAGGGTAGTCAGCAGAGTGCGGATACTCTCGCTGAGCGTTGGCCACAGAGCGGCTAGTCCTTCTAGGTCAGATGGCAGACTGGTAAAAACTGTCGGATGCTCTGCCATCCCTTGTCTACTAGTGGACGTACATGTAGACAGTCGTTGATCTACATCTTGTAGATGCTCGCCTGACTGTACTGGCTTTGCTGTGCCGGAAAGTGTGCCGCTTTGGGGGTGAGAAGTGCGAAAAACAAGAGGATTTTGGGCTAAATCGAATCCCGATAGGGTCAGTGACATTAGGCCACAACACCATTGAGTGGTATGTGTTGCGGCCTTATATTCCCCGCCCCAATCCTTCTAAGGGATATGTTACTCCCTGACCACCCCTATCCGCCCCTAACTGCGCTGCCCTCTGCGTCATCCCCGCACAACTAGGACGCCTCTCTTTTCCAAGATGTCGGCCTGGGCTAAGTGTGGTAGTCTGCAACACGGAGATTGTACAGCTTCTCCTGCCGATACTACCTCTGCTAACGCCGACGCCTGTGGATCTTTCGCGCCCCCTCAGGAAGCTCGAAAAGAAAACCCACCACCTTCGATGCAGACACAATCGCCTGACAAGCAACAGAAAGTTGCACCAATATCAGTGGCGTGTCGAACTTGCCGAAACGAAGTACACCCGTTTGGCGATCAGGTGTCGTGTAGACAGCAAACTCTGGTGGGATCATAAAATTGCTGTTTTCGATATCAGGATTCGCTAGGGTGAGCGATCCCTCCTGTACCGCCGCTGGCAAGATGGGAAGCTCATCGGATTCCTACAACTTTCTCGGTATCCCAATTTCTACACTCGCCAGCATGCCATGTGAGTTGAAATCGGGAATGATTATGTTGTCTATATTTACACCGTAGGGACACGGTGGCAGAATCAGACTATCGAGGGTTACGTAGTCTGTTTCTCGGTCGTAACGAGGAAAAAGAGCTCCTTCCAACCAGGGCGGAGTAATCTCTACAATGATATTTTCAATAGTGTGAAGCTTCCTCCGTGCCATCTTATCCTCCCGGTCGCCAACGTATCGGTTGCCATAGGTTGCTCTAAGTTGTTCGAAATGGCCTTCTCCTAATAGTGCAATGTTGAATGTTGAAACGACGTAAGATATCAAGTAGACGATCACTCACAACTAAATCATGACGTTTTGTTAAACCAGCATCGTCAATACCTGGATTACCATATATCTTCATCCAATAATAATTCGGCAACTTCAAGTCTGGATAAAATTCTGCAAACTGTTCATCTGTAGTAATCTCTACATCATCAAATCGATAACCAGTCCCTTGAAACTGCTCTAATGCCTTACGCAATCTCTCTGTAACAATAAAGCAAGGATGTATCTCAAGGATGTCATCATCTAACAATACATAAAACAAACATTCTAACTTCACAACTTTGTAGGGTGGGTCTGTTGAATAGTCTAGAATGGTTTTCTCGCCCAATTCACCTGGTACTCCAGGCTCGATGATGTAATATGTGGTCATAGGAATCTCCGAGGTGGTAGGAATAGATGGTCAACCCAGCGATCGAGCAGATCGGCATAATGCTCTATCATGTCTCTTGTTGCATTCGGATATTTTTTATAGAACCTGTACTAGGCTTTAGCTAAGAAGGATAAATGTAATGTCTGATTTATCTCTTTTGGAATACTACGTAGGTTAGAAAGTGCATGAGTTTCCATCTCCGTAAATCGACCAGGATACTTTTTTAGTACAGCCTGGGGAATAGCATGGTGAACCCATACTCTTCCTCGCAATTCTGGATAGGCTGTAAAGAAAGTGTCGTTATAGGTATTATGCGCCCAGACGCTGAAGCCCCATGC